>CAMGAL010000211.1 GCA_946007445.1 uncultured Mediterranea sp. | reverse complement strand
CGAGGCGTAGTCAACGATGCCTTTGGCAGTGTGATCGGTGCCTCCATCGTGGAGAAGGGCAATCCTTCCAACGGTACCGTGACCGATCTGGACGGCCGCTTCGCCCTGGAGGTGAAGCCGGGTGCCGTGTTGGTCATCAGTTATGTAGGCTACAAGACCATCGAGGTGGAAGCCGAGAAGAACCCCATGAGCATCCTGATGCAGGAAGACAGCCAGCTGCTGGGCGAGGTGGTGGTGACCGCCCTGGGCATCAAGCGCGAGCGTAAGGCGCTGGGTTACGGTGTGGACGAGGTGAAGGGCGATGCCCTGACCAAGGCCAAGGAAACCAATGTCATCAACTCCATGGCCGGTAGGGTGCCGGGTCTGGTGGTGAGTCAGACGGCCGGTGGACCTTCGGGCTCTACCCGCGTGCTGCTGCGCGGTAACACGGAGATGACCGGCAACAACCAACCTCTCTATGTGATAGATGGTGTGCCTCTGGACAACACCAACTTCGGCAGTGCCGGTACGGATGGCGGTTTCGACCTGGGCGACGGTGTGTCGAGCATCAACCCCGACGACATCGAGAGCATGTCTGTGCTGAAGGGTCCTGCCGCATCGGCCCTCTATGGTAGCCGTGCCAGCCACGGTGTGATCCTGATTACGACCAAGAAAGCCGGCGACAAGGAGAAGTTCAGTGTGGAGTACAACGGAACCTTCACCATCGACACCCAGCTGGCCAAGTGGAACAACGTACAGGAAATCTATGGTATGGGCAGCAACGGCACCTACAGCATCGATGCCGTGTCCAATACGAACAAAAGCTGGGGTCCCAAAGCTGACGGCAGCAATATGCTGAAGTACTTCGACGGTGTGGAACGTCCTTATCTCATTATCCCTGACAACACCTCGGACTTCTTCCGTACCGGTCTGACAGCCAGCAATACGGCTATCGTCAGCACCCACAGCAGCAATACGGGTGTGCGCTTCACCTTCACCGACATGCGCAACAAAGACATCGTGCCCAAGACCTCGATGAGCCGCGACATCTTCAACCTCCGTGCCAACACGGCGCTGGGCAAGGTGAATGTGGACTTCAACGTCAACTATACCCGCGAGAATGTGCACAACCGTCCGGCCTTGGGCGACAGCAAGAGCAATGTGGGCAAGAACCTCATGACACTGGCCACCACCTACGACCAGTCTTGGCTGAAGACCTATCAGGACGAGAATGGCGAGTACTCCAACTGGAACGGCATGGACCCCTACAATGTCAATCCGTATTGGGACATCTACAAGAACTACAACCTCTCGAAGAAGGACCTCTTCCGTATGAACGGCCGTGCCGTGTGGAACGTCACCGAGCACTTCAAGCTGCAGGGTACGTTAGGCGCTGAACTCAACTGGTTCACGTTCGACGACTTCAAGGCACCCACCACTCCCGGTTTTGAGGCCGGCCGTCTGCAGAGCAGCAGCTTCCGCAACCGTATGTACAACTTCGAACTGCTGGCCCTCTATAACAACAGCTGGGGAGACTTTGACTTCAATGCAACGCTCGGTGGCAATATCTACAAGGTGAACAACCACACCCTGATTACTACGGCGCAGGACATGAAGATACGTGATGTGGTGGCCTTGATGAGCTTCAACGAAATCAGCATGGAGCCCAACAGCTATCGCAAGCAGATCAACTCCATCTATGGAGCTGTGAACTTCGGTTGGCGTCACATGCTCTACCTCGACGCTACGCTGCGTGGCGACCAGTCGTCTACGCTGCCCACCAATCAGAATGTCTATGTCTATCCCTCCTTCTCGGGTAGCTTTGTCTTCTCGGAGCTGGCCAAGCTGGGCGACTTGATGCCTTACGGTAAGTTGCGTCTCTCTTGGGCTCAGGTAGGTAGCGACACCGACCCCTATCAGCTCGGATTGGTTTACACCAAGTCCAAGTTTGCCTACCCGGGCTACACCATCGGCTATATCGGCAACGACAAGACGCCCAACCGCGACCTGAAACCCACGAAGACCAACTCCTTCGAAATCGGTCTGGAACTGAAGCTCCTGAAGAACCGTCTGGGTCTGGACTTCACCTACTACAACCAGCTGAGTAAGAACCAGATTATGGGTATGGCCAGCTCATGGACCAGCGGTTACCCGTATCGCCTCATCAATGCCGGTGAGATTGAGACCAAGGGTATCGAAGTAGCCCTCAACACCCGCCCCATCGAGACGAAGGACTTCTCTTGGGATGTGAACTTCAACTTCTCGAAGAACAGTAATAAGGTCAAGAAACTGGTGGACGGCATGGATATGTTCGAACTGGAGAAGGCCTCTTGGCTGGACGTACAGGTGGCTGCCAAGGTGGGCGAGAATTTCGGCTCCATCGTAGGCCCCGACTTCAAGCGCAATGCCAACGGCGACATCCTGATTGACCCCTCTACGGGTCTGCCTCAATACGACAAGACCAACCATGTGCTGGGCAATGCCTCTTGGGACTGGACCGGTGGTGTATCGACCACGCTGGCCTACAAGAACCTCTCGCTCTCGGCTATCTTCGACATCAAGGTGGGTGCCGACCTCTACTCCATGAGTGAGCGCGCCTCCTTCGAGTCGGGTAAGAGTAAAGGCACCTTGGCCGGTCGCGAGGAGTGGTACAAGAGTGAAGAGGAGCGTCAGGCAGCCGGCTATCCGAAGGGCTCTGCCAATTGGCAGCCCACCGGTGGATTCATCGCACCGGGAGTCATCGACAATGGCGACGGCACCTACCGCCCCAACGACATCTACATCAATCCGGAGGAGTACTGGATGAGCGTCTGCCGCAATGCTCCTTCCATGTTCATCTATGACAATTCGTATGTGAAGTGCCGCGAGATTACCTTGAGCTATCAGGTGCCTTCGGCCTGGCTGAAGAATACCTTGAAAGGACTGACGGTATCGTTTGTGGCCCGCAACCCCTTCATCGTCTGGAAGAACATTCCTGATATCGACCCCGACTCCAACTACAACAATACGACCGGTATGGGTCTGGAATATGGTTCGCTGCCCTCACGCCGCAGCTACGGTGTCAATGTCAACGTCAAATTCTGATGCCTGTCTGTCAATAAGAAACTTGAATACTTTATAAACTCATAAACTCAAATGAATATGAAATTCAAACACTATATCAGTCTGTTCTGTACGGTGTGCGGTCTGTTGCTGGCCTCCTGTAGCGATGAGTACATGGAGAAGATGAACACCGACCCCTCCAAGGCCGACACCATCGACCCCAACGCACAGCTGACCACCGCCCAACTGCAGACCTACGGTGACCTGGGCATGGTGGAAATCTACCGCAACTATCTCTATGCGTTCAACCAGCAACTCATGGGCTGCTGGAACACCACCAACTACGGCGGACGCCATACGCAGGACAATAGTGAGATGAGCCGTATCTGGACCTCATTCTATCCCAAAGCCATCAGCAACCTGACGGATGCCCAGTACCGCACGGCCGGCGATGCTGCCCGTGTCAATATCGATGCCGCATTGCGTATCTACCGTGTCTACTTGATGTCTATCATTACCGACATCTACGGCGACGTGCCCTGCAAGGAGGCCGGCCTCGGATACCTGGAGGGCAACTTCAATCCTCGCTACGACACGCAGGAAGAGATCTACAACCACTTCTTCCAGGAGCTTGCTGCCGCTGCCGGCCAGATGGATGTATCGGCCGACCGCATCACAGGTGAC
Source organism: uncultured Mediterranea sp. (assembly GCA_946007445.1). Lineage (GTDB taxonomy): Bacteria > Bacteroidota > Bacteroidia > Bacteroidales > Bacteroidaceae > Bacteroides. The sequence continues at coordinate 733 of CAMGAL010000211.1, read as the reverse complement.
GTCATCTTCAACGGCGACGTAGCCCGTTGGATTCGACTGGCCAACTCCTTGCGGATGCGTTTTGCCATGCGCATAGTCAACGTGGCTCCCCAGCAGGCTCAGCAGGAGTTTGAGGCTGCCTATCAGGCCGGTGCCATGCAGAGTGCTTCGGACAATGCGTTGATTCAGTATATGAACGTAGCCTTCAGCTTCGGTCAGGAGGCATACAGTGACTATCGCGGCAATTCGCTCTCGCAGTTGCTCTTCGGCAACGACCCTGCCAACAATCCCAGCTACCTCTGCTCTACCTTCTTCAACCGTATGCTGCAGACGGGCGACCCTCGTACCTGGCGCATTGCCCGGTTCTACTATGATGGCTTGATGAGCGCCACCAGTCCTGACAACCGCGTAGACCTGACCGACGAGATGCTGGCCAAGGGCATCGAGCCCAAGCCTCGCGATCCGGGTGCCTACTCTTGGGAGCCCTGGCCCGCCGGAGATTACAGCGATGTGCTGGCTGCCCTGGCGGCTGCCCATCCCTCCATCGACCCCAACGTGGCTCGTGAGGTGGAGCCCAAGCTGGCCAACAACTTCCTGAAGAGTGACAATCCGGGCGTGGTGATGACCTATGCCGAGGTCTGCCTGCTCCTGGCTGAGGCCCGTCTGCGTGGCTCGAATGTCGGATCGGCTTCTGTAGAGGAGAACTATCGACAGGCACACCCTGCAGCCAACCACCTGCAGGCAACCCGCAAAC
>CAMGAL010000210.1 GCA_946007445.1 uncultured Mediterranea sp. | reverse complement strand
ACCTTTAAGACGGCCAGCATCATGGTGGCCCTGGAGGATGGGAAAATAACCCCCCATACCGAGGTGGAGACCGGCAATGGCGTGATGAACATGCACGGCAGCAAGATGCGTGACCACAACTGGCACCGCGGCGGATACGGACGCATCGACGTGACCCGCATCCTGGAGGTGTCGAGCAACATCGGCGTGTCGTGGCTCATCGACCAACACTATCACAATAATCCGCAGCAGTTTGTCGACGGACTGCACCGACTGGGCATTGCCGACTCGCTGGGACTGCAGATACGAGGCGAGGGAAAACCCAACATACGCGGTCCGCGCGAACGCTACTTTGCCAAGACCACCCTGCCCTGGATGAGCATCGGCTACGAGACGCAGGTGCCTCCGATGAATATATTGGCCTTCTACAACGCCATTGCCAACGACGGCTGCATGGTGCGACCCAAGCTGGTGAAGGCGGCCCTCAGAGACGGAGAGGTGGTACGCAGCTACCCCACCGAGGTGATACGGCCCAAGATATGCTCCGACCGTACGCTGAGCCAGATACGCGAAATCCTGGCAAAGGTGGTCAGCGAGGGACTGGCCAAACCGGCCGGCAGCAAGCAGTTTGCCGTAGCCGGCAAGACGGGAACGGCACAGATATCGCAGGGAGCCGGCGGCTACAAGACGGGACGCACCCGCTACCTGGTGAGCTTCTGCGGCTACTTCCCCGCCGAAGCGCCCCGCTACTCCATGATTGTCTCTATCCAGAAGCCGGGCCTGCCTGCTTCGGGTGGTCTGATGGCCGGCAGCGTCTTCTCGCGCATTGCCGAGCGGGTCTATGCCCGACGGCTCTATAGTCCGCTGGAGGCTGCCATCGACTCGACTTCATGTCCGACCCCCGACGTGAAACGTGGCGACTTGGCTGAGGCACGGCGGGTACTGAATCAACTCGATGTGCCCAACCGAGGGGCCGACGGCTCCGGACAGTGGGGCAGCTACAGCACCGAAGAGGGCAAGCTCGTGGCACGGACGGACGATCATCAGCCTACCGACAGCGGACTGGTGCCGCGAGTCATCGGCATGGGGGCCAAGGATGCCCTCTACCTGCTGCAACGGCAAGGCCTGACGGTGAGTATCCGAGGAGTGGGGCACGTCAAGCGACAGAGCCTGCCACACGGTTCCAAAGCCAGGCGCGGTCAGCGCATCGAGCTGCTGCTGGAAGAGTGATACCTTATTTATATATAGATGAAACAGATAGCGTCGAAAACTTGATAATAGATTGTGAGATATGAAACTACTTGATTTGCTTTGCGGAACCCAGGCCCAGGAGTGGCAAGGCCCGCAGGAGATAGAGATAACGGGCATCAGCACGGACTCGCGTCAGGTGAAGCCCGGCCACCTCTTCATTGCCGTGAAGGGAACGAAAACAGACGGTCACCAATACATAGCCACGGCGGTGGAGAAGGGAGCGAAGGCTGTGGTCTGCAGCCAGATGCCTGACGAACGGCAAGAGGGAGTGGCCTACATCCGATGGGAAGATACCACCGCTGCACCCGGACTGCTGGCCAACAGCTACTACGGACGGCCCACCTGGAACGGCATGAAGCTGGTAGGCGTGACCGGCACCAACGGCAAGACCACCATCGCCCCCCTGCGCTATCTGCTGCCGCGTGCCATGGGCTACAAGGCGGGACTGATTTCCACCGTGCGCAATGCCATCGACGGCGAGATTCTGCCCACTGACCACACGACCCCTGACCCGCTGACCCTCAACAGCCTGCTGGCCCGGATGGAGCAGAGCGGATGCCAATACGCCTTCATGGAGGTGAGCTCGCACGCCGTGGACCAGCGACGCATAGCCGGACTGAACTACACAGGTGCCATCTTCACCAACCTGACGCGCGACCATCTGGACTACCACCTGACGGTGGAGAACTACCTGAAGGCCAAGAAGCGCTTCTTCGACGACCTGGCTCCTGAAGCCTTCGCCCTCACCAATGCCGACGACCGCAACGGGATGGTCATGACGCAGAACACGCGGGCCCATATCGCCCCATCCGCGCTGCAGCCCCCTGCCGCCTACAAGGCCCGCAGGTGGGGGAGCCCCAGGGAGGGGATGCTGCTCGACCTCGACGGACAAGAGATGGCCGTTGACTTTGTGGGCCGCTTCAATGCCTACAACCTGCTGGCTGTCTATGGCAGTGCCCTCCTGCTGGGCTTCGACCGAGAAGAGACTGCCCGTCTGCTTACCACCCTGCATCCGGTGGACGGCCGCTTCGAGGCTATCCGCGCGCCGCGGGGATATACTGCCATCGTGGACTATGCCCACACACCCGATGCCCTGGTCAATGTCTTGGAGGCTATCCGGGGTGTGATGCAAGGTCGGGGAGAGATTATCACCGTGTGTGGTGCCGGCGGCGACCGCGACAAGGGGAAACGCCCCATCATGGCTGCCGAAGCGGCCAAGCGGAGCGAACGCGTCATCCTGACCAGCGACAACCCCCGGTCGGAGGAACCGCAGGCCATCATCGAGGATATGCTGGCCGGCCTGAATGCCGAGCAACGGCAGCAGACCCTCTGCATCGCCGACCGCCGCGAAGCCATCAAGACCGCTTGTGCCTTGGCCAAGGCCGGAGATGTCATCTTGGTAGCCGGCAAGGGCCACGAGGACTATCAGGAGATTCAGGGTGTGAAGCATCACTTTGACGACCGCGAAGAGGTGCGGAAAGCCATGAACTGATGGCGGATAGGAAATCGTAAATCGTAATTTTGTAAAATCGTAAATCAAATAGATGTTATACTATCTTTTTCAATGGTTGGACGAATGCGGAGTGCCTGGTGCCGGCATGATGAGCTACACCTCCTTCCGCTCGCTGATGGCCATCATTCTGGCCTTGCTGATCTCCACCATCTGGGGCGACCGGTTCATCAACTACCTGCGTAGCAAGCAGATTACCGAGACACAGCGAGATGCCACTACCGACCCGTTCGGCGAGAAGAAGCAGGGAGTGCCCAGCATGGGAGGAGTCATCATCATCTTTGCCATACTCATACCCTGCCTGCTGATAGGCAAGTTGGACAATGTCTATATGCTGCTGATGATTATCACCACAGTATGGCTGGGCGTACTAGGCGGAGCCGACGACTACATCAAGATATTCAAACGCGACAAGGAGGGACTGCATGGCAAGTTCAAGATTATCGGCCAGGTAGGACTGGGACTCATTGTGGGACTGACCCTCTACCTCAGTCCTCAGGTGGTGATTCGTGAAAACATCGAAATCACCCATCCGGAGAGCGGACAGGTACAGGTGGTGCATGCAGCCAAGGAGATCAAGGCCACGCAGACCCCCATCCCGTTTGTGAAGAGCAACAACCTCGACTATGCCGACCTGACTGCCTGGATGGGACGTCATGCCCAAGCGGCGGGCTGGGTGCTGTTTGTCATCGTCACCATTCTGGTGGTGACTGCCGTGAGCAACGGAGCCAACCTCAACGACGGCATGGACGGCATGGCGGCCGGCAACTCGGCCATCATCGGTCTGGCACTGGGCATCCTGGCCTATGTGTCGAGCCATATTGACATGGCAGGCTACCTGAACATCATGTATGTGCCCGGCTCGGAGGAGATTGTGGTGTTTGCCCTGGCTTTCATCGGGGCCTTGATCGGCTTCCTTTGGTACAATGCCTATCCGGCACAGGTCTTCATGGGCGACACGGGCAGCCTCACAATAGGTGGCATCATCGCCGTGATGGCCATCGTCATCCACAAGGAGTTGCTGATTCCCATCCTCTGTGGGGTGTTCCTCATGGAGAACCTCAGCGTCATCCTGCAGCGGGGCTACTACAAAGCCGGCAAACGCAAGGGGCGGAAGCAGCGCCTCTTCAAGCGGACACCCATACACGACCACTTCCGCACCTCCATGCAACTGGTGGAGGAGGGGTGTAGCGTGGTGTTCACCCGACCGGAAAAACTGTTTCATGAAGCCAAAATCACGGTGCGGTTCTGGATTGTGACCATCGTGCTGGCGGCTATTACTATCATCACACTGAAGATAAGATAAAAAGGATATGAAGAAAATAGCTATACTGGGAGCCGGAGAGAGCGGTGCAGGTGCCGCCGTACTGGCCAAAGTGAAGGGCATGGAGGTGTGGGTCAGCGACCTGTCGCCTATCAAGGAGAAGTACAAAGCCCTGTTGGAGCAATATGACATTCCCTATGAGGAGGGTCAGCATACCGAGGAGCGCATCCTGCAAGCCGACGAGGTGGTGAAGAGCCCCGGCATCCCGATGGAGGCGCCCATCATCCGCCGGTTGACGGCGCAGGGCACACCCATCATCTCGGAGATAGAGCTGGCCGGCCGATATACCGATGCCAAGATGGTGTGCATCACCGGTTCGAACGGAAAGACCACTACCACCTCGCTCATCTACCACATCGTCAAGAGTGCCGGGCTCACCGGGGGGCGGGCGGGCTCCAT
>CAMGAL010000209.1 GCA_946007445.1 uncultured Mediterranea sp. | reverse complement strand
TCTCTCCTGCCGCACTCGCCACTGCGGGTGCCGATCGTGTCACGGTGGGCGCTACATGGACCATGTATGGCATCAATATGGAGCAGATAGCTTCTGTGGAGGTGGGCGGACAGACCGTCAGCAGCTTCACGACGCAGGACGAGACAAGCATCTCCTTCCCCTGTCCCGAACTGCCCGAAGGTGAGGTCACCCTGCGTGCCAAGAGCAAGGGCGGCGAAGCCGTCAGCTTCTTTACGGCGCAAGGCATCGTGACGGAGAAGAGTGTGGTGATCTCCTTGGAACGCACCCTGTGGTCGGGACATCACTATGTCTCTTGGGACTTGCCCGATGGCGACCCGAACAAGACGTTCAACCTCATCGGTCAGGATGTCTTCGCTGGGCTGGCAGCAGGTTCCGTGCTCAACATCCACTACTCCGTAGCGCCAGAAGCTGAGTACCACCAGTTGCGTACCACAACTGCCTGGTGGACTGACCTGCCCGGCACCTCTACCCTGGAATTCTCTACCGATGGTGTGCACTCCATTGTGCTGACTGCCGATGCACTGAACCTCATCCAGGAGCAGAGCGGATTCCTCTGTGTGGGGCATGGGTATTACGTTGATTTGGTCACTGTAAAATAAGTACTGATTATGTGGAAACAATCAATAGGTATCGTAATATGCATCTTGATGGCTGCCTGCTCCGTGCCGGCAGCCCATCAAGAAATGGATTCTGAGATAGAAAAGAAAGTGGAGGAGACCTTGAGCCGGATGACGCTCGACGAAAAGGTGGGACAGATGATGCAGCTGACGGTCGATGCTGTATGTCGGGAAACGGCAGATGGCTTCGAACTGGACAGTGCCAAGCTGCAACGTGCCATTGCCGAGTACAAGGTGGGCTCGTTCCTCAATGCTCCCGGCCCGGTGGCACAGACCCCGGAGTGGTGGCACCGCACCATCGGCCAGATCCAGGAACTTTCTATGAAAGTGATGGGTATTCCTACCCTCTATGGACTCGACCAGATTCATGGCACTACCTACACGCTGGGTGGCATCCTCTTCCCGCAGAACATCAATCTCGCCGCTTCGTTCAATGTCAATCTGGCTGAGGAGTCAGGTCGCATCACGGCATACGAGACGCGTGCGGCCGGCTGCCCTTGGGTGTTCTCGCCGACGGTGGACATGGCTCGCGATCCGCGTTGGTCGCGTGTGTGGGAGAACTTTGGCGAAGACTGTCTGATCAATGGAGTCATGGGCAGCGCTTTGGTCAGAGGCCTGCAAGGTGAGGAGCCTCATGCGGTGCCGGCCAACCGAGTGGGTGCGTGTGTGAAGCACTATCTGGGCTATAGCATGGCCCGCACGGGAAAAGACCGCACGCCGGCTTATATATCGGACAGCGAACTGCGCGAGAAGTGCTTCCAGCCCTTCAAGGCCTGTGTGGAGGCTGGTGCGCTGAGCATCATGGTGAATAGTGGCAGCATCAATGGAGTGCCTGTACATGCCAGCCATCGCTTGCTGACGGAGTGGCTCAAGGAGGACCTGAAGTGGGATGGTATGCTTATCACCGACTGGGCCGACATCAACAATCTCTATACGCGTGAGCATATAGCTGCAGATAAGAAGGAAGCTATCTGCATGGCCATCAACGCCGGTATTGATATGGCGATGGAGCCTTATGACCTGGACTTCTGTACACTGCTCAAGGAACTGGTCGAAGAGGGGCATGTCCCCTTGGCTCGTGTGGATGATGCCGTGCGTCGCATCTTGCGTCTGAAGTACCGTCTGGGTCTGTTCGACACTCCGATGACGTCTGTCGAAGCGTATCCGCTCTTTGGTAGCCCGATTCATGCCGAAGCTGCCCTCCGAGCGGCGGAAGAGAGTGAAGTCCTGCTGAAGAATGAAGGTCAACTGCTGCCTTTGGCGGAGGGAAAACGACTGCTGGTGTGCGGACCGAATGCCCATTCGATGCGTTCGCTCAACGGTGGATGGAGCTATACCTGGCAGGGACATCTGGCTGACCGCTTTGCTACGGAATGCCACACCATCTATGAAGCCTTGGCTGAGAGATTCGGAGCCGACCGGGTACGTCATGTGGCCGGTGTCAGCTATAAAGCCGAAGGTAGCTATGTGGAAGAAGAAACGCCTGACATTGCTGCTGCTGTCCGTGCGGCATCGTGGGCCGATGTGATTGTGGCCTGTGTGGGCGAAAACTCCTATTGCGAGACTCCAGGCAATCTGAACGACTTGGCACTGTCGGCTTCGCAACGTGACTTGGTACGTGCCCTGTCCAAAACAGGAAAGCCCATCGTATTGGTCATCAACGGAGGTCGCCCGCGTCTGGTGGCAGACATTGAACCGCTGGCCCAGGCGGTGATTGACGTACTCCTGCCCGGCAACTATGGAGGCGACGCACTGGCTCGCATCATGGCTGGTGATGTCAATCCCAGTGCCCGTCTGCCCTATACCTATCCTCGCTACTCGGCATCGCTGACTACCTACGACTATCGGGTCAGTGAAACGGTGGGCCGCATGGAGGGTGCCTACGACTATGATGCGCGTGTGGATGTGCAGTGGCCCTTCGGCTACGGACTGAGCTATACCGAGTTTGCCTACTCCAATCTGCAGTGCTCTCCCTCGACATTCGAGGCAGGCGATACACTGGAGGTGTCGGTGGATGTGACCAATACGGGTAAGTGCTTTGGCCGTCATGCGGTCTTGCTCTTTAGCAGCGACGAGGTGGCCTCTCTCACTCCGGAGGTACGACGTTTGCGGGCATTCACCAAGATTGATTTGCAACCCGGCGAACAGACCACGATTCGTTTCTCCTTGCCGGCCGATGATCTGGCATTGGTCGATGCCAATGGTTGCTGGGTGCTGGAAGCAGGGCGTTTCACCTTGCAATGTGGTGCGCAGACATTCCCCATCGAATGTAGGAAAACCAAGCAGTTTCCCCAGAGACGCTGAGGCATATTCCGAAATAATCCCTATCTTTGCCGTGTAATCCTAATAAAACTCTTTATATGGAAACACTCTCTAATGGCATCTTGACGATTCAAGTCTCCTCGCACGGCGCAGAGCTGTGTAGCCTGCAATGTGGCGGCCGCGAGTATCTATGGCAAGCCGACCCTGCCTTTTGGGCCCGCCACTCTCCGGTATTGTTCCCCATCGTGGGGCGTGTATGGAACGACACCTACCGCGTCGGTACCGACGAATATCATCTGTCGCAGCATGGCTTTGCCCGTGACAGTGACTTCACGCTCCTGGCGTTGACCGACGCAGAGGTGCGCTATCGCCTCGGCGATACGGAGGCTTCGCGCCAGCGCTATCCCTATGCGTTCGAGCTGGAGATAGGCTATCGGCTGGAGGGGCGGGCCGTAAGGGTGATGTGGCAGGTTCACAATCCTTCGTCAAGTGCTGTACTCGACTTTCAGATAGGGGCCCATCCGGCCTTCTACTATCCTGACTTCGAGCCGGAAGCGCAGGAGAGGGGCTACTTTCGCTTCGATGCAGAGGGCGTGCTGGTACGCTCCTGCATCGGCGAAAAGGGATGCCTCGACACGGAGAGGAAGGAGAAACTGGAGTTGGAGGAAGGGGGATGGCTACCGCTGAGCCAGCAGCTCTTCGGTCGCGATGCCCTAGTGCTGGAGCAGGGGCAGGTGCATGAGGTGACGCTCTGTGACCGTCGGCGCAAGCCTTACCTGACGTTGGCGTATGAGGCTCCTGTGGTGGGCCTGTGGTCGCCTCCCGGCAAGAATGCTCCGTTTGTCTGCATCGAGCCGTGGTATGGCCGTTGCGACAGCGTGGGGTATGAGGGTGCGTATGCCGACAAGGAGTGGATGCAGCACCTGCAGCCGGGTGAGACATTCCAGGCTTCGTAGCGCATACGCGTGGATGCGGACAGACCGGCAGACGAAGCTCTCGTACTATTTGTAAAGCATTCCCTCGAATAGCGATGCAGCCAGTACATGGCCATCGAATATCAAGGTGGGCATACTGCTGATGCGCTTCTTGTCGATCCAGTCGGATTGGGCGCTGATGCTCTGACGAACCTCCTCGGAGGGAGCCAATGCCTGATGCAACTTCTCGAAGTGCTTGCGTGAGTGCTGGTCGTACCACTCGGCCAGCAACTCCAGCGCGGCACCTGCACCTTGTTGTCGGGCGGTGCAGACGAGGCTTTCGGCCATAGGGGTGTCGTTCTTGTAGGTGCTGAGCACCAGCTTCCAATGATAGCCGGCCAGTTTGCCTTCCTGCCAGAGAGGATAGAGGCGGCGGAAGAGGTCGCGGCAATGGGTGCAATGGAGGCTCAACACAGTCACCAACTCCTGTCCGTCACCACCTAAGTCGATGAAGGGCATCTCGCTGGTGTCTATCTGACTGCCGGTGCGGATAATCTCCTCGCGCAGGGTGGGGATGCTCATCAGGTGAATCAAAGTGGGGTCAACGGACGGATTCTTGACGGTGGTATAGAGCACATAGGTGTGGAATCCGACATAGAAGAGCAC
>CAMGAL010000208.1 GCA_946007445.1 uncultured Mediterranea sp. | reverse complement strand
TCAACCGGATGGCTCCTTCCCTCACTACGGCTTTGGGCGGAGGCGTTGATGCAAAACACATTGTTTCCAATCATAAATACTTGGCCGCTTTGGAGAATTTGCCTAAGGCCAACTTATAGCCGTAGGTGGTGGATACGCCTTGGTTGCTGTTGGTCAGGGCGGCTACGTCGTCCGTCAGCATGGTCCATTTGTCCACCTCGGCTCCGTTCTCCTTGTAGCGTATCTCCTTCACCGTGCTGATGGGGTCCAGATTTGTGTCAGGGTCCAGCCGTTTCATCTCCTCCTTGATCTCTTTTTCCCAGAGGTAGACGTCGCTCAGCACGTTCGAGGCAAAGCGGTTGGCGTAGTAGATCTCATCCGAGGTCACTCGTTTGGGTTCCTCTTCCTCTTGAGGCGAGGGGTCGTTGTCTTTGCAAGCCACCAGCAGGCAAGTCAGTGCTGCCAGCAGGAGGCTGCCACGTAGTGTTTTTTCTTTGAATGTATTCATTGTTTCTGTTTTTTTAGGAGTTAAAGGAGATAGAGGAGTTATCGGCCCTTTCGGGCCTCAGGAGTTAAAGCCGATACTTCGACTATCGACTGAGCAGGCGAAGCCTGCGATAACTCCTTTAACTCCTCTACCTACTAAGAATCAAACTTCTCCTTAAAATCTCATTTCAAAATCAGCCCAGACGGGCAGGTGGTCGCTGTAGCCTCCTTCGTAGCGGTAGCCCCGATAGGTGCGTAGCGGACGCCATCCCCCATACCGCTCGTCTTCCGTCAGCAGGAAGGGGAGGTGGCAGGTGCCGGCACGCAGGAAGCGTAGCCGAGCTTCCGGCGCCAATAGCGAGGCAGAGGCCAACAGGTGGTCGATGAGTTGCCACCGTCCCTGATACTGATAGCTGCCCTGAACTTCGCGGGGAAGGCTGTCGGCCACCACCAGGCTGTGGTAGGAGCCGTCGGCCGTCAGCAGTTGCAGCACCTCGCTCGTGGCCGTGTCGTTGAAGTCACCCATCAGGAGTATCTGGGGGCGGCGGCGCACACACCGCAGGCTGTCTGCGGTCTGCCTCAGCAGGCCGGTGGCTTTCAGCCGGTAGGGTAGGGTGCGTCGTTTACTCTGCAACTTGGAGGGCAGATGGACCACAAAGACATCCAGCGTATCACCGTTGGCCAGCTTTCCGCTGACATGCAGCAGGTCGCGCGTGGGGCGTTGACCCTCAGCCACCGGGATACGAATGGAGTGCCGGCTGACGGGGCGGAAGCGGGTCCGCTGGTAGAGCAGAGCCACATTGATGCCTCGCACGTCCGGCGAGTGGGTCATCACATAGCGGTAGCCCGCCTGGCGTAGCGGGGAGCGGCGGGTCAGGTCGTGCAGCACCGTGTCGTTCTCCACCTCACACAGTCCCACGAGGCAGGGCAACTCCTCCTGGCCGGTGGCCGCTATGACGCGGGCTATCTGCTCCAGCTTGGTCCAGTAGCGCCCTCGGTGCCAGTGGCGGGCAGCCTCCGGCAGGTACTCCTCGTCGGCCGTCAGTGAGTCGTCGCGACAGTCAAAGGCATTCTCCACGTTGTAGCTCATCACCCGCAGCCGCACCCCCTCCGGCTCGGGCGTCTGTGCCCGGGCGCAGAGGGAGAGGAGCAAGAGGAGTGAGCAGCAAGCGTGTCGCATGGTGCGTCGGCTTACTTCTTCGCGGGGATGTGCTTGAGGATGTCCAGCAGGTGCAGCCAGAACTTCTCGACCGTAGGAATGAGCATACGCTCGTCGGGCGAGTGGACACCCTGCAGCGTGGGGCCGAAGGAGATCATGTCCAGACCGGGATACTTGTCGAGGAACAGGCCACACTCCAGACCGGCATGGATGGCCTTCACCTTGGCCTCTACGCCAAACAGACGCTTGTACGAGGCTGCGGCTATCTCCAGGATTTCCGAGTGGGGGTTGGGTTTCCAGCCCGGATAGCCATCGCCGTGGCTCACCGTGGCGCCACCCATTTCGAAGACGGTGCGTACCATCTGGGCAATGTCGTCCTTGCTCGAAGTGGTAGAGCTGCGCTGGCTGGTCTCTACGCGGATGATGTGATCGGGCTTCATCTTCACCGAGGCCAGGTTGGTCGAGGTCTCCACCAGTCCGGGGATGTCCTGGCTCATGGCAAACACGCCGTGCGGGGTGGCATAGAGCGTCTGCAGCAGGCGGTGCGCCGTGTCGCGGTCGATGGCTTTGGCTTGCGGGGCTTCGCTCTCCAGGATGAACTCCAGGTCGGGGTCTACCACAGCCAGTTCAGCCTTGGCATCTGCCTCAAAGCGGTTGATGTCGATGCGCAGGTTGTGCTTGTCGGCTTCGGGCAGGGCGATGACGGCCTGTGCCTCGCGGGCAATGGCGTTGCGCAGGTTGCCGCCGTCGATGGCGCAGAGGTAGAGGTCGTACTTCTTGCTCAGCAGGGTGAGCAGGCGCGTCAGCAGCTTGTTGGCATTGCCTCGACCCAGGTGGATGTCGCCGCCCGAGTGTCCGCCTTTCAGCCCCTTCACCTGAATCTTGGCGCAGTAGTAGCCTGCCGGCACGTCCACCTCGTCATAGCGGAAGTCGGCCACCGAGTCGATGCCGCCGGCACAACCTATGAAGAGCTCACCCTCGTCCTCCGAGTCGAGGTTGAGCAGGATGTCGCCGTTCATGAATCCCTCTTGCAGGGCAAAGGCGCCGGTCAGTCCCGTCTCCTCGTCCACGGTGAAGAGACACTCGATGGGGCCATGCTCCAGGGTCCGGTCAGCCAGGATGGCCAGTTCGGTGGCCACACCGATGCCGTTGTCGGCACCCAAGGTGGTTCCTTTGGCCTTCAGCCACTCTCCGTCTATCTCCGTCTCGATGGGGTCGGTCAGGAAGTTGTGCTCCACGTCATTGTTTTTCTCACACACCATGTCCATGTGCGACTGCAGCACCACGGTCTTGCGGTTCTCCATGCCGGGTGTAGCCGGCTTTTTGATCAGGACGTTGCCACACGCGTCAACCAGTGTCTCCAGCTGCTGCTGCTCGCCGAAGGCTTTCAGGTAAGCGATGATTTTCTCCTCCTTCTTCGAGGGGCGCGGCACTTGGCAGATCTCCTCAAAGTAGTGGAACACGCCGGCCGGTTTCAAATCTTTCTTTTCCATAATTCAATCTTTATAAATAATGTATAATCTTTGATTTCTCCTAAATATGGTTAAATTCTTGGGGTATCTCTCTACAAATTCTCTTTTTTTAGGGATAAATGGGTCACTTAGTCCGACCAAACCCCTATATTTGCACGCAAATTTATGAAATAAATGATTGAAACCGCACTTATTACACTGATAATTGTTGCTGTCAGCCTACTTTTGCTGGGGGTGAAGGTCTTTTTCGTCAAGGATGGCCGCTTCCCCAACTCCCATGTGAGCGGCAATCCGGCGTTGCGCCGCAAGGGCATCGGCTGTGTGCAGTCGCAAGACCGCGAGGCACGGCGCAAGCCCCGCTTCTCCCTGACGGAGATAGAGCGGGCGGTGTCTGAAGGTTTGAACTAATCAAAATAATCAAAAACAATATTTTCAAATTATGAAGAAAGTAAACTATCTGATGAAGGGTCTGGCTGCGCTGGCCGTCCTGTTTTTCTTTGCACAATGTGCCGGCAAGGCTGATGGTCAGGCTGCGGGCGTAGCTGCTGCCCAGCTGGGCCTCTCGGGCATGAAGATTGCCTTTGTCGAGGTTGATACGCTGTTGGCCAAGTACAACTTCTGTGTAGACCTCAACGAGGCCATGGTCAAGAAGAGCGAGAATGTACGTCTGACCCTCAACCAAAAGGCCAAGGAGCTGGATCGCCAGAAGCAGGAGTTCCAGACCAAGGTGCAGAACAACGCATACGCCACCCAAGAGCGTGCCCAGCAGGAGTACAACCGCATTGCCAAGCTGGAGCAAGACCTGCAGGAGCTCAGCAACAAGCTGCAGAGCGAGCTGATGAGCGAGAACGAGAAGAACAGCCTTCAGCTGCGCGACTCCATCAACGCTTTCCTCAAGGAGTACAACAAGACGAAGGGTTACAGCATGATTATCAGCAACACCGGCTTCGATAATCTGCTCTATGCCGACCCCGTCTACAATATCACGCAGGAGATTCTCGACGGACTGAACGCCCGCTACTCTTCGCCTGCGAAGTAATTGTCTCTTCATAGAGTAATAATTGGTATATTTTTTTTGGAAGCGCCCGGCCGGGAGGTCTGGCGCTTCTCTCTCATTCCATAAAGACCATTCATGAAAGTACCTACCCGCTTCCGTTGGCCTGTCATCGTGCTGCTGCTATTGGTAGTAGTAGGGGCTTTCTATTACCATCACTCTTCGCAGTCGCGTCACCGCATCCTGGTGATTCTCTCCTACAGCGAGCGCTTCCCCGACTATGTGGAGTATCGCCGCTGTCTGGCTCGCGACCTGCGGAAGGCCGGCCTCCAGGCCGATGTGAGCTACCTCTACCTCAACTGCAACTCCCTTGACGGCGCCAATGAGCGGCGGGGCGGCCGGCCGGCGCGCGCCCGCCTGGCGGCCGCCCG
>CAMGAL010000207.1 GCA_946007445.1 uncultured Mediterranea sp. | reverse complement strand
TATGAACTTCGAACAACTACATGAATATGCCTTATCGCTACTAGGTGTAACTGAAGATCAGGCATTCGGTGAGGACATTCTTAACTTCCGCCTGGAAGGGAAGATATTCGTATGCCTATGGTTAGGTAGTGACAAGTATGATGATAGGAAGGGCGGTGCTTCGCGAATCGCCCTGAAGCTGTCACCCGATAGGAATGTGGAACTACGTGAACAATTCTCCGCTGTGACACCTGCCTATCATTGGAACAAGACACACTGGAGTGATGTGTATTATGAGGAGCTGGACGATGCCCTGGTAAAGGGATGGATATGGGAGTCCTATCAGCTCATCGCATCGAAACTGCCGAAAGCTATCAGGACAAAGTATCTATCCGGCATGCCTGGGTGCAAGGAGTGACCCCATAAGGAATCATGTGAATGATAAACCGCAACGATAAAACAAATGGTTTGCATACAATATTACAGTTCCCCCTGTGGAGAACTCATCTTGGCATCCACGGGCGATAATCTGTGCCTGTGTGACTGGAGCGGAATGCCATGTGCCGAGCGAAACATGCGTAGGCTTGGACGATACATGCAAGCTGACTTCAGCATTGCGCCGTCCTCTGTTCTCCAAGAGACCAAGAGGCAGCTGGATGACTATTTTGCAGGCAAGCGCAAGGTATTCGATATTCCACTACATCCTGTCGGCACTGATTTTCAGCTCCGAGTCTGGAATGCCTTACTCGACATCCCATACGGTGAAACAAGGAGTTATATGGAGATAGCTCAGGGGATCGGCAATCCCAAAGGGGTAAGAGCTGTGGCACAAGCCATTGGTGCCAATGGTATCGGCATCCTGATTCCCTGCCATCGTGTGATTGGCACCAACCGATCCTTGACTGGCTTCACGGGAGGATTGGAGAGAAAAGAGTTTTTACTGGAACTCGAAAGGATTACTTGAAAATCCACCAAAGACGAAAAGGAGCGTAGCCAAAGTATCTGATGCATATACTTGGCTACGCTCCCACAGATAGTTGCGTAGAGCTTTACTTGTACTCTGCCCACGACTTGATGGCCAGGTCGTCCAGGCTCATCGAGCAGAAGGCGTTGATGAAGGCACTGGCCAGACGGGCGTTGGTGATGAGCGGGATGTTGAGGTCGATGGCCGCACGACGAATCTTGTAGCCGTTGTCCAGCTCGCCTGCCGTCAGGTTCTTGGGGATGTTGACTACCATGTCTATCTCCTTGCGGTGCAGCATGTCGAGCGCTTGGGGTTGTCCCTCTTCGCTGGGCCAATAGACCAGCGTGTTTGGCACACCGTTCTCAGTGAGGAACTTGCTGCTGCCTCCGGTAGCGAAGAGGTTGTAGCCCTTGCGCTGCAGCATACGGGCGGCAGAGAGCATCTCCACCTTCTGCTTGGGCGTGCCGGTGGAGAGCAGGATGTTCTTCTGCGGCACCCGGTAGCCCACCGAAAGCATTGCCTTGAGGATGGCGCATGAAGTATCCTCACCTATGCAGCCCACCTCGCCCGTAGAGGCCATATCCACACCCAGCACGGGGTCGGCCTTCTGCAGGCGGTTGAAAGAGAACTGGCTGGCCTTGATACCCACATAGTCGAGGTCGAAGAGGTTCTTGTCGGGCTTTTCGACCGGCAGTCCCAGCATGACGCGGGTGGCCAGCTCGATGAGGTTAATCTTCAGCACCTTGCTGACAAAGGGGAAGGAGCGAGAGGCACGCAGATTGCACTCGATGACCTTGATGTCGTTCTCGCGGGCCAAGTATTGGATATTGAAGGGGCCGGAGATGTTCAGCTCGCGGGCTATCTCGCGGCTGATACGCTTGATGCGGCGCACGGTTTCCACATAGAGTTTCTGCGGGGGGAACTGGATGGTGGCGTCGCCGGAGTGCACGCCGGCAAACTCGATGTGCTCGCTGATGGCGTAGGCAATGATTTCACCATTCCGGGCTACAGCATCCATCTCCACCTCCTTGGCGTGCTCGATGAACTGGCTGACCACCACGGGGTGCTTCTTGGAGACGTTGGCTGCCAACTGCAGGAAGCGCTCCAGCTCCTCCTGGTTGGAGCAGACGTTCATGGCTGCACCACTCAACACATACGATGGACGCACCAGGACGGGGAAGCCCACCTTCTGTACAAAGGCGTTGATATCCTCCATCGAGGTGAGGGCGCTCCACTCGGGCTGGTCCACCCCGATGCGGTCGAGCATAGCAGAGAACTTGTCGCGGTCTTCGGCGTTGTCGATGCTCTTGGCCGACGTACCCAGGATGGGCACACGCTGGGCATCGAGGCGCATGGCGAGGTTGTTGGGAATCTGTCCTCCAGTGGAGACGATGACCCCATGCGGGTTCTCCAACTCCAGGATGTCCATCACCCGCTCGAAGGTGAGTTCGTCGAAGTAGAGGCGGTCGCACATGTCGTAGTCGGTCGATACGGTCTCGGGATTGTAGTTAATCATCACCGAGCGGTATCCCTCCTTGCGGATGGTGTTCAAGGCCTGCACGCCGCACCAGTCGAACTCCACGGAAGAGCCGATACGGTAGGCACCCGAACCCAGGACAACGATGCTCTTGTGGTCGCCCAAGTACTGCACATCGTTGGCCACGCCGCTATAGGTCAGGTAGAGATAGTTGGTCTGGGCGGGATATTCGGCAGCCAGTGTATCAATCTGCTTGACCACAGGCAGGATGCCACGCTCCTGACGATGACGGCGCACGCAGAGGGCACCATCCTCGAGGTCGCCCTCGTAATGGATGGCACGAGCCACCTGGAAGTCGCTGAAACCTTGTACCTTGGCACGGCGCAACAGTTCGTCGGGCAGGTCGGCCATCTGCTTGTGGTTGGCCCCCCACTGCTCCAGCTCTTTGCTGGTGTTCATGATGTTCATCAGCTTCTCCAGGAACCAGCGGTCTATCTTGGTGAGTTCATGCACCTGATCGACGGTGTAGCCGGCACGGAAGGCCTTGGAGATGACGAAGATGCGCTTGTCAGTCGGCTCGCGCAGCGCCTTGTCAATGTCGGGAATGACCAGCTCCTTGTTCTCTACAACGCCGGGCATCCCCTGCCCTATCATGCGCAGGCCTTTCTGAATGGCCTCCTCGAAGGTGCGACCGATGGCCATCACCTCGCCGACGGACTTCATGCTGGAGCCCAACTCTTTGTCCACACCGTGGAACTTGCCGAGGTCCCAGCGGGGAATCTTGCAGACCACATAGTCGAGGGCCGGCTCAAAGAAGGCGCTGGTAGTCTTGGTGACCGAGTTCTTCAAGTCGAACAGGCCATAGCCCAGGCCGAGCTTGGCGGCCACGAAAGCCAGCGGATAACCTGTAGCCTTGGATGCCAGGGCCGACGAACGACTCAGACGGGCATTGACCTCAATGACGCGGTAGTCCTCGGACAGGGGGTCGTAGGCATACTGCACGTTGCACTCGCCCACGATGCCCACATGGCGGATGATGCGGATGGCCAGTTCGCGCAGCTTGTGGTAGTCGGTATTGGAGAGGGTCTGGCTGGGAGCTATCACGATGGACTCGCCGGTATGGATGCCCAGTGGGTCGAAGTTCTCCATGTTGCAGACGGTGATGCAGTTGTCGAAGCGGTCGCGCACCACCTCATACTCCACCTCTTTCCATCCGCGCAGAGACTTCTCCACCAGCACCTGGGGCGAGAAGCTGAAGGCCTTCTCGACCAGCACATTCAA
This sequence comes from uncultured Mediterranea sp., assembly GCA_946007445.1. Taxonomy (GTDB): domain Bacteria; phylum Bacteroidota; class Bacteroidia; order Bacteroidales; family Bacteroidaceae; genus Bacteroides. The sequence goes on along the minus strand of CAMGAL010000207.1, from coordinate 835 downwards.
CTCATCCTCGTTGTCGCAGAAGCCGGAGCCTAAGCCTCCCAAGGCATAGGCGGCACGCACAATGACCGGATAGCCCAAAGCCGCAGCGGCACGACGCGCGTCCTCGGCATTCTCCACCGCCTCGCTCTTGATGGTCTTCACATCAATCTCATTCAGACGCTCCACAAAGAGTTCGCGGTCTTCGGTGTCGATGATGGCCTGCACGGGGGTGCCCAGCACCTCGACGCCATAGCGTTCCAGCACCTTGTCCTTGTAGAGGGCCACACCGCAGTTGAGGGCCGTCTGTCCGCCAAAGGCCAGCATGATGCCGTCGGGGCGCTCCTTGGCGATGACCTTCTCCACGAAGTAAGGGGTGACGGGCAGGAAATAGATCTGGTCGGCCACGCCTTCCGAGGTCTGCACGGTGGCGATGTTGGGGTTAATCAGGACAGTCTCGATGCCCTCTTCCTTCAGGGCCTTGAGTGCCTGCGAGCCGGAGTAGTCGAATTCGCCGGCCTCGCCAATCTTCAGTGCGCCCGAACCTAAGAGCAGCACTTTCTTTATCTTGTCTTTATCCATGTAGATAGTTATATGATCCGTTTTATCTGTGAATATTAGTGGTTTCCTGTATGTAGCAGCTTAACGAATTCATCGAAGAGGAACTCCGTGTCGGTAGGTCCGGAACAGGCCTCCGGGTGGAACTGTGCCGAGAACCAGGGGTTGCGCTTGTGGCGGATTCCCTCGTTGGAGCCATCGTTCATGTTGATGAAGAGGGGCTCCCAGTCGGCGGTCAGCGTATTGTTGTCCACCGCATAGCCATGATTCTGGCTGGTGATGATGCAGCGGTTGGTGCCCA
>CAMGAL010000206.1 GCA_946007445.1 uncultured Mediterranea sp. | reverse complement strand
CACCAAACATATCACCAACTTTTTTCGAACTTTTTTGCAGGTTTTTCGTTAAATAACTGATTTACACGTATGTTGTATAACAGGTTTTTCTTCCCTCGTGTTGCGGAGGTATTACGTGAATACATTATTATTAATATATATAATACGCTTCAGGAGAACAAATCGCCAGTCACTGCTGAAAGCGAGACCTTGCATCGATCAGCGATATCATTGATTGTGGCGCCATTGGCAGACAAAGCATAGAAATTGTCCTCACTCAACAATACATATTCCCATTGGCGGTTCATCCGCTCTGACAGAGGCAAAGAGTTGATTTTGCGAGTCCACTCGATGGTAGCAACCTGCTTTTGCCTCACGTTGGGGTCACTCATGCGGTCGTTTCCTTTCGTCTCAATAATGAATACCTTCTCCCAGGTAGCCACCATGAAATCCGGATAATAGGTAGCCATCAAGCCATCTTGTCTGAGATAGAAGATCACAGCAAAGTCGTGCTTTGACTCATTGATTTTCAAGAAACGCTCCACCTCGGCATCCTTATCCAGATATTCCATGAAATCTCTTTCAAATCCACCGCTATGCGATGGGTAACCACTTCTTTCATAAATCGTTTTTTGTAATTCCATCGAGAAACCCTCACGCAGCTTCAGTGAAGTCACCTCAGAGAAACGGCGGTGCATCACCTGCGCATCCGTCAGCAAACGGCTCTCCTGCAGCTTATAGACAGCGCGTGCCATCTCGCCGATAATATGTCTGGTCACCAAGCCATCCTTGGCTAACAATATCTTCCAGTCATAGCCAGCAAACGGGTTGAAAGGCTGGCCAAACAACGAGGTACGTATATATCGGTCTATCGTGGCAATTATCTGTGCATCATCGACCTGCAAGGTAGGCACCTGCCAATCGCGATGCGAAGAGAGACGATCGAAACGAAGCGTCACCGTGCGCAACACCTTCTGCAGATACTCTCGGTAGTTGCGAGCCGTAAACAAGTCAGCCGTCACGACATAGCGTCCGAACTGCGTCTTGGATATGGCTTCCTGAGAGACGAACACCTCCCCCTTCTGCACCAAGAACTGCCGTAGCTTTTCCAACGGAAAAGCGGTAAACGGACTTAATGAGTCCAGCTCTATCTCACAGTCATCCAACTCCTCCTCCGCATCGTGCAGGATGATGGGCCACTCCAGGTCGTAGGCTTCGTAACCCTCTTTGAGCCCTACTCTGATCAAGTCGCCCGTGGAAGAGACTCCGGAGGATTCGCCCTCTTCGACAAATCCGGCACCCTCATTGAGCAGTTCCTCATAGAACCGGAGGAAAGCCGGGTGCTCGATGACGCTCAGCATGTCCAGGTAGCTCTTTGGCTCACCGTGCCTCACCAGTACTCGCGAGCGGTTTTCCCGCTTGATGTCCTGATACTCAGGCTCGCGCCACATCAGGCGGAGTCCGCGCCCGATAATCTGCTCCAGCAAGATATAGGAGTCCGTCGAGCGGAGGGGCACAATGACACAGATATTGTTGACATCAAATCCCTCGCGCAACATCAGCACAGAGACTATCACCTTCGGGTTGGCATAGTTGTCGATGTCAAAGAGCCGGGCCTTGATGCCCTTCCACTCCTCTTCAGAGACATCGCCTTTGGCACTGCTGTCTATGCTCAGCACCTCGTCCGTATCCAGCCCTTCATCCATCAGGAACTGCACGATGTAGGGCGAGACCGATGTGTCTTCGCATACGACCAGCATCTTCGGATTCTTCTTTTCATCTATCCGGACGAACTCCCGTTCCAGCTTCTTCAGCTTGGCCAGTCCGGCACGCAACATCAGCCGCTGTCCGTCGCTCAGTCCGCACGTCTTGCCTCGGCTGTTCTTCAGGGCCTTATAATCCAGGTTGGGCAGGTCGGTCAGCTCCTGCCGGCGATCGAGCAGCAAGGTCTTGACCAATCCCTTGCGCATGGCGGTAGCCAGGTCGTAGTCCACCACGATGTGTGGGAAGAAGATTTTCTGGGCATTCTCTCCGGCGCCCGGTCTGTCGTACGGGGTGGCCGCGAAGTCCACCTGCTTCACGCGGCTTCCCTTGTCGGCGGCTATGGCGTTCAGTCCCTTCTGCCACTCCACCTCTTCCACCTCACCGCCCCGCTTCAGCTCGTGGATGTGGTGAGCCTCATCGTTGATGACCATCAGATCCTTCAGCCGGCTCAGGTACTCTATCTCGCCTCCCCGCAGGAAGCGGCGATCCAGCGCACCCAGTTCATTGCCCGCTGCTTTGCCGGGACGGATAGGCAGCAGTTGCTGCACAATCTCCTGCGCAGAGAGCTCCCGGCCTTCCCTGTCAGCAGGCTCCTCCTGCTCCTCATCAACCAGTTGGTTTTCAAACAGATGCCAGTTGGTCAGAGCTATCAAGCCGTCGCCCGTAGTCTTGCGGCCTATGCCCTCCTCCTTGGTCACCACATTGTTTTGGATGAAGGAAAACACCTCCTGCCTCCAGTGGGGAGGGATAAACAGCTCCTGACTGCGGTAGAAGTCATTGGTCTGCGGGTCGCGATACTCCTCTCCGCGCCTCTTGCGCCCGCAGAAGGCATCGAGCAGGCGGTCGTAAACAATCAGTCCGGGAGCCACTATCAGGAACTGCCGGGTGAAGCGCCCGTCACCGGCCTCCTCATGGCGGGCATTGAGCATCTGCCACAGCAGCAGGGCGTGCATCACCCAGGTCTTGCCCGTACCGGTAGCCATCTTGACCGCATACTTCGGCATCCGATACTTCTCTTTGGAGAGCGCCTCCAGGTCGGCATACGCCAGCAGGGAGCGGTCCACCCACTCATAGGTATCGGTCACCTGCCTTACTCGCGCCACCTCATGCAGGTAAATGACGTTCAGAATGGCCTGCCGCTGTCCCTCATGGAAGTTGTAGCTGCGCTGTTCGCACTGTGCCTCGCCAAACCAATAGTTCAGCAGGGTCTGTGTAGTCGGGGTGACGGCCTGCAGCAACGAGCCGTCTTCCCATGCCTGGTTCACACGCTCGGTCAGCCTTCTGGCCAACTCCAGCGATACATCCTTGCTATTCATAGTCATTTGTTTATTCTGCCGTTAATACTACTTGACTTTCAAAGCCGAATACATCGACCGCCTTGACGCACACCCGGCGATGCTCCTGATGGGGCACACGCAGCCGGGTGCGATAGACGCAATGCAGCGGATCGCCATCGTTGGCCGTATTCTCCCGATAGTCCTGCCAGGTGGAGCGGAAGGTCAATCCGTCGTAGTCGGGGTCGATGCTCCAATACTCAATCAGTGCCACCGGGTCGTCTTCCATGATCTGAATCAACTTCTCCTTGTCGCTCTCGTCCAGCGGAATGTAGCCCGGCGAGAGCAGTACCTAGTCGAACAGGGCCACCTCCAGCTCGTCGTACGCTCCATCGCGGATCACCTCCAGCGGCTCCACCACCAAGTATTGTAGCGAGGAGAAGCGCACCGAGCGGTCGTCCACCAACTTCTTATACCCCTTCTTGCTGAGTTTGTCCAGCAGGTCGGGCGGGATGACCAGCACCTCCACCTGTGCATCCTTGTATTGCTGAATGGCTTGCGAGATGTCGAACGCGAAGTTCCAGCCCAGCACCACCACCTTCTGCCATCCTCCGCCCAGCAGTGTGGCCTTCGCCTCCACCGCCCTGCGAATGGTGGCAGCCGTGGTCAGGCGGTTGGGACTGTCTACCATGACCAGCGTATGTGTGCCCTTCACATAGCCGAAGTTGCGGTCGTTGCATTGTTCCGGCGTGAAGGGCAAGGCACCATAGAGTCCCAACACCACCTGGCTCAGGTCGCCCACCCGCTGAAAGCGGCGGTTGTTTCGAAAGGCCTCCTTCTGATAGTCGCCAATGGACTGATAGAGGAAGGGCTTCACATCCTGGTCGATAAACCGCTTGCGCATTACCAGGGCGGCAGGCTTACCGATGTCGCCCGTTATCCAGCGACGCCCCAACCGCTCGGCTACTGCTGCCGTCGTTCCGCTTCCTCCGAAGAAGTCGCACACCAAATCGCCTTCATTGGAAGAGGCTTTGATAATTCGTTCAAGTAAGGCTTCGGGCTTTTGGGTAGAATAATTCACATTTTCCTTCGAGTTCTTCATGATAATTGGAATGTCTAGGATATCGTCATCAATCCATACATCCTCTATAGGTTTGCCCTCCTTCATATACGTTTTATATTCTTTCCCATCTCGATAGGTAATCTTATATTTACCCAATTCATCCTCCTGATCAAATCGATTTATAGTACCTTGAGAATAAGGTACAAAAATCGGATTATAAACAACTTCAGCAGATTTAGAATACCTAAAAATCACGTCATGCTTTCTTGCAAAATCTTTTTTGGGCTGTAAGGAACCTGTATATTTCCATATTATTTCATTTCTAAAGTTATGTTTCCCAAATATATCATCCAAAATAGCTTTTACATAATGCCCTACATGCCAATCAATATGAATGTAGAATGTTCCCCTGTCCGAAAGCAATTCACGCATCAAGACCAGCCGAGGATACATCATGCGGAGATAA
>CAMGAL010000205.1 GCA_946007445.1 uncultured Mediterranea sp. | reverse complement strand
GCTCACCGAGAAAAAACATCGTCCTGCGTCGGGAGCCGGAGCGACCCCGCGTGCGGGCGTGGCGGAGGGCGGGCGGAGGGGCGACGGCATGTTGAGATAAATGGATAGTAAAAAGCGGGTGATGGGATGCCTCGGCTTCGCTCGGCATGACGGGTCGGTACATTCAGATGGGCGTCTTGTTTAATGTTTGTTTGCACGAATAGTTAATTTTTGTATATTCAGCGAGACCCCCTCTTGACTGCATGGGGTGTGCGGTTGTATCTTTGCAATGTGCAAGGGAGGGGAGAACACAGAGACACGAAGACACGGAGAAAAAATTAAAGTTTATGGGCCCAACTAATTAACTTTGTGACTTTGTGTCTCTGTGTTCCCCTAAACCTCAGAGGAGCAGGCAAATCGGTTTGCTCCTATAGGCATCGGTCTTCAGGATAAACAGTGAAGGAGACAATCGCTCGTGCGGGGCGGTTGTCTCCTTCTTGATGATTGGGCCTTATTCCTTGTACCAGGAGGCGTACATCAGGTAGTTGTGCGCTATCTTCTGGTTGATCTCTTTGGCTTGCTCGGGATCCACCATCTTGATGAATTTGGCGGGCACGCCACCCCAGATGCTGCCGGGTTGGATGACGGTGTCTTTCAGCACCAGCGATCCGGCTGCCACGATGGCCCCTTCGCCCACCACGGCGTGGTCGAGTAGGGTAGCCCCCATGCCGATGAGGGCGTAGTCGCGGATGGCGGCTCCGTGGATGGTGACGTTGTGTCCCACCGATACGTGGTCGCCTATCTCGATGGTCGATTTCTCATATAGGGTGTGCAGCACGCTGCCATCCTGGATGTTGACGCCGTTGCCGATGCGGATGGAATTGACGTCGCCGCGCAGCACGGTGTTGAACCAGATGCTGCAGTCGCGTCCTATCTGGACGTCGCCAATGATGGTGGCGTTGTCTGCCAAGAAGCAGTTTTCGCCGATTTCGGGGGTGAATCCCCTGACAGATTTGATCAGTGCCATGTATGTTTTTTGAGTTTTTAAGTTTTTAAGTTTGGTTTTTACTCAGAATGAGATTCTTGAGGTCGGGGTTATAAATGGATGGGTCGGGTAGCCTCTTCGAGCCACTCTCTCTCTGCCTCGTCGAGCTGGGGCGAGAGGCGTTGGCGTACCAGGTCGTGGTAGTTGTTGAACCATTCAACCTCTTCGGCTGTCAATAGCGAGAAGTCGATGGGAGCCGTGTCGATGGGGCAGAGCGTGAGGGGGTCGAACTTGAGGAACTGCCCGTATTCGGTGGTCATGGCAGGCACGATGAGCAGGGTGTTCTCGATGCGGATGCCGTGTCGGCCTGCCTGGTAGAGGCCGGGCTCGTCGGTGACGGTCATGCCGGCCTTCAAGGGGGCGGGCATGTAGTTGCTGCGTATCTGGTGAGGGCCTTCGTGTACGCTGAGGTAGGAGCCCACGCCGTGGCCGGTGCCGTGCATGTAGTTCTGTCCGTAGCGCCACAGGTGCTCGTGGGCCAGTGCGTCCAGTTGGGTGCCGCAGGTCCCTTCGGGGAAGATGGCGTTCTGCAGGCGGAGGAAGCCTTTCAGCACCAGGGTGTAGTCGCGCTTGTCGTCCGGCGTGAGGGGGCGCTAGGCGTGGGTGCGGGTGCTGTGGGTCGGCCGCTCGTGGTAGTGTCCGCCGCTGTCCAGCAGCAGCAATCCCTCCGGGCGCAGGACGGCGTCCGTCTCGGGTGTGGCTTCGTAGTGCACGATGGCTGCGTGGGGCCCGTAACCGGCAATGGTGTCGAAGCTGATGCCTCGGAAGCCCTCCTGCTCGGCGCGCAGGGAGGTGAGCTTGCGGTCGATGCTCATCTCGGTCTCTCCTCCGGCCTGGACGGCAGGCTTCAGCCACCGCAGGAACTTGACCATGGCCACGCCGTCGCGCAGCATCGCCTTGCGGTAGCCCTCCTGCTCGGTGGCGTTCTTTACGCACTTCATCAGGCTGACGGGGGTGGGATTGACCTCCTTCCAGGTGTGGATGGCTTTGCGCAGCCGGGCGTTGAGCCCCGGGTCTATCAGGACGGGGCTGATCATGGGATGCAGGTCGGCCCGGATGCGGGTGTAGGGGCGTATGGTGACTTTGCACGCCTGCAGGTATTCGCGGACCTCCTCCGGCAGCTTCTCCTCTTCTATATAGAGCGTGGCTTTGCGGATGGAGACCACCAGGTAGCTGGCAAAGACCGGTACGCAATGGACGTCGCATCCGCGGAGGTTCAGCGTCCAGGCTATCTCGTCGAGGGCGCTGATCAGGATGAATCCGGCCTGGTGCTCGCGTATGGCCTGGCGGATGCGCTCCAGCTTCTGCTGGCAGCTCTCGCCGGCCCATGCCAGCGGATGGATCTCCACTTTGCCGTCGGGCATGGGCGGACGGTCGGTCCAGAGCTTGGCGAACGGGTCTGAGATATGCTTGATTTTCGATTTCGTGTGCTTGCGGATGTCCTCGTCCCAAGCACCGCAATCCACTTCGTCGTTGGTGGCCACAGTCATTGGGTCGTCCTCGTTCCAGTTGGCGCTAATCCACTCGCCGATGGTGGGCGTCCCCGGCATCTTCTCCCGTTGCAGGCAGATGTCCGTGCCGGCCAGCTGCGCTTCGGCTTGCAGGAAATAGCGCGAGTCGGTCCACAGAGCGGCCTTGCGGGTGGTGATGACCAATGTGCCGGCCGAGCCGGTGAATCCGGAAAGCCACTCCCGTGTCTGCCAGTGCGCCGGCAGGTATTCGCTGTTGTGCGGGTCGGCGGTAGGAACGATGTACGCTCCGATGTAGTTTCGCTTCATCCATTGCCGCAGCTGATGGATGCGTTCTCTGATTACTATGTTCATAAACGGTAAAATTTGAAGGTCCTTCGATATTTTGCCCAAAGATAGGAGATTTCTTTGAATTGGGTCTCTTCCCCCGGCTGTTTTTTCTTCCTACATTAATATTATGGGGAGACGACGGCTGCGATGCATCGGGCGAGGGAGGGATTCGCCGGTATAGATGCAAAAAAGAGTCTGAAAGTTTTGGTAATTAACAAAGTATGCGTAATTTTGCAGCCCAATTTGCATGATTGGATAGTATTAACCGTTAATTTATTAAAACCAAAAACAATGATTGTAGTACCTGTAAAAGAAGGCGAGAACATTGAAAAGGCGCTGAAGAAGTTTAAGCGCAAATTCGAGAAGACCGGCATCGTGAAAGAGTTGAGAAACAGACAGCAGTTTGACAAACCGTCTGTAATCAAGAGACTTAAGATGGAGCGTGCCGTGTACGTTCAGAAACTTCAGCAAGTAGAAGATTAATTATTCGTAAAAGCGCTTGAATAATTGAATTATTCTTCCTATATTCGTCCCCATAAAAATGATGTTGTGACGGATTATGGTGCAGATAGACTCTTTTCTGGAACACCTCGCCTACGAACGAAACTATTCGGAACAGACGGTGGCAGCTTACCGAAGCGACTTGTGTCAGTTTTGGGAGTTTCTGGAGAGTGAGTCGCTCGACTTGAAGCCCGAAGAAGTGACAGCCGAACCGATACGCGACTGGATTGTCGCGCTGATGGACAAAGGCTATACCGCGACTTCGGTCAACCGCAAGCTCAGTTCGCTGAGGGCATTCTACCGCTTCCTGATGCTGACGGGAGCCGTGGAGGCTGACCCGCTCCGCAAGGTCTTGGGGCCGAAGAAGCGGAAACCTCTGCCGACGTTCCTCCGCGAAGAGGAGATGGACAGACTGCTCGACAAGGTGAACTACGGAAGTGGCTTCAAGGGGTGCCGCGACAGGCTGGTCATCCTGATGTTTTATGCGACGGGCATCCGCCTGTCGGAACTGACGGGGTTGGACAACAGCCAGGTGGACTTCTCGATGTCGGTCATCAAGGTGACGGGCAAACGGAACAAGCAACGGCTGATACCCTTCGATGCCGAACTTCGAGCCGAGATGCAGGCATATATCGCCCTGCGTGATGAAACGGTGCCCGAGGCGTGCGAAGCATTCTTTGTGCGCGAGGACGGAAAACGTATCACCCGGGTGAACGTGGCAACCATAGTGAGACGAAACCTCTCGAAGGTGGTGACGGTGAAGAAGCGAAGCCCGCACGTGCTCCGACATACTTTCGCAACGGCTATGCTCAACCACAACGCGGAGCTGGAGGCTGTGAAGGAACTGCTGGGACACGAAAGTCTGGCGACGACCGAAGTCTATACGCACACCACCTTTGAGGAACTGAAGAAAGTGTATAACCAGGCTCACCCAAGAGCCTAAAACAACAAGGAGGTAATTATGGAAGTAAGAATTCAATCGATTCATTTTGACGCGACCGAGCAACTGCAGGCGTTCATCCAAAAGAAAGCCCAGAAGCTGGAGAAGTTTTACGACGATATAAAGAAAGTAGAGGTGTCATTGAAAGTTGTGAAGCCTGAGACGGCCGAAAACAAGGAGGCCGGCGTGAAAGTGCTGGTGCCGAACGGCGAGTTCTATGCCGACAAAGTGTGCGACACTTTTGAGGAAGCAATCGACCTTTGCGTGGATGCTTTGGGCAAACAACTGGTGAAATACA
>CAMGAL010000204.1 GCA_946007445.1 uncultured Mediterranea sp. | reverse complement strand
ATAGGGGTGTGCTACATCGGTGGTCTGGCGGCTGACGGGGTGACTCCGCAGGACATCCGTACCGAGGCGCAGCACCGGGCCTTGCGGCAGCTGCTGGCCGAACTGCACCGACGCTATCCTCATGCCTTGATTGTGGGGCATAGCGATCTGGATCCACGAAGCCCCATTGTCCGGGGTTTCGAGTGAGTCAGGAAATGTATGAGGGTGTATAAAAATTGGGCTCATCCGACATTGGGAGTGATACAATAGTCTATCTCAACTCCCCGGAGGAGGAGAGTTGAATAGCATCATTTGTTACTTCGGACAAACCGAATGTACCGATTTCCTTCATCATCGAATGGTTTCACACAAAAGTTTGATGGGGTACAGCGCAACCGCTTGGCGGAAAAACTAAAGCGGTATGAGGAGCGCATGAATCTGGTGGAGGAGGAGAGGGAGTGTTTTTTTCCGAAAAAATGTTTTTTCTTTCCTCGCGGCGTGGCACTATCCACATTATTTTGTATTTTTGCGGCTTAAAATTGGAGGATGCTCCAGAAAAGAGTCAGAATAACAGCTAAATCGAATAATAGAAATGGCCAAGAAGTTTGCCGAATACCAGAAGTTCGACCTCTCGGAGGTGAACAAAGAAGTATTGAAAAGATGGGACGAGAACGACGTTTTCGCCAAGAGTATGACAGAACGGGAGGGAGCCCCCTCATTCGTGTTTTTTGAAGGACCGCCTTCGGCCAACGGTATGCCGGGCATCCATCACGTCATGGCACGCTCCATCAAGGACATTTTCTGCCGATACAAGACGATGAAGGGCTTCCAGGTGAAGCGCAAGGCCGGATGGGACACCCACGGACTGCCCGTAGAACTGGGCGTGGAGAAGGCACTGGGCATCACCAAGGAGGACATCGGCAAGAACATCTCGGTGGCTGACTACAACGCCGCCTGCCGCAAGGATGTGATGAAGTTCACCAAGGAGTGGACCGACCTGACGCACAAGATGGGCTACTGGGTGGACCTGGAGCACCCCTACATCACTTATGATAACCGCTACATCGAGACCCTCTGGTGGCTGCTGAAGCAGCTCTACAAGAAGGGCCTGCTCTATAAGGGCTACACCATCCAACCCTACTCGCCGGCTGCCGGTACGGGACTGAGCTCGCACGAGCTGAACCAGCCGGGCTGCTACCGCGACGTGAAGGACCTGACGGTGGTGGGACAGTTCCGCATCAAGAACCCGAAGCCTGAGATGGCGCAGTGGGGTACACCCTACTTCCTGGCATGGACCACCACGCCTTGGACGTTGCCCAGCAACACGGCTCTCTGCGTAGGACCCAAGATTGACTATGTGGCCGTGCAGACCTACAACGCCTACACGGGCGAGAAGATGACGGTGGTGCTGGCCAAGCCTTTGCTTTATAGCCATTTCAACAAGAAGGCCGAAGAGCTGGCGCTGGAGGATTATAAGCCGGGCGACAAGCTGGTGCCCTTCAAGGTGGTGGGCGAGTACAAGGGTCCTGACCTTGTAGGCATGGAGTACGAGCAGCTTATCCCCTGGGTAAAACCTGTAGAGGTAGATGCCGACGGACGGTGGAAAGACGCTTCGGCCAAGGCGTTCCGCGTCATCCCCGGTGACTATGTGACGACTGAGGATGGTACGGGTATCGTGCACATCGCTCCGACCTTCGGTGCGGACGACGCCAACGTGGCTCGTGCCGCAGGAATCCCCTCGCTATTCATGATCAACAAGCGGGGCGAGACGCGTCCCATGGTGGACCTGACCGGTAAGTTCTATCTGCTGGATGAGCTGGACGAGCGCTTCGTCAGCGAGTGTGTGGACGTAGAGGCCTACAAGGAGTACGAGGGTCGCTGGGTGAAGAACGCCTACGACCCGCAGTTCACCGTGGATGGCAAGTATGACGAGAAGGCCGCGCAGGCAGCTGAAAGCCTGGATGTCTATATCTGCATGAAGATGAAGGCGGCCAACAAGGCCTTCAAGATGGAGAAGCATGTGCACAACTACCCGCACTGCTGGCGCACGGACAAGCCGGTGCTCTACTATCCGCTGGATAGCTGGTTCATCCGCTCCACCGCTTGCAAGGAGCGCATGATGGAGCTGAACAAGGGTATCAACTGGAAACCGGAATCGACCGGTACGGGACGCTTCGGCAAATGGCTGGAGAACCTGAACGACTGGAACCTGAGCCGCTCGCGTTACTGGGGCACACCGTTGCCTATCTGGCGTACCGAAGACGGCAGTGAGGAGAAGTGCATCGAGTCGGTCGAAGAGCTCTACAATGAGGTGGAGAAGGCGGTAGCTGCCGGTGTGATGACATCTAATCCCTACAAGGAACGTGGCTTCCAGCCGGGTGTCTATTCGCAAGAGAACTATGACAAGATAGACCTGCACCGTCCCTATGTGGACGACATCGTGCTGGTCAGCGCCGACGGGCAACCCATGAAGCGTGAGAGCGACCTGATAGACGTATGGTTTGACTCAGGCGCCATGCCCTACGCACAGATTCACTATCCCTTCGAGAACAAGGAGGCTCTGGATGGCCGTCAGGTCTATCCCGCCGACTTCATTGCTGAGGGTGTGGACCAGACCCGTGGCTGGTTCTTCACCCTGCATGCCATTGCCACGATGGTGTTTGACAGCGTGGCCTACAAGGCCGTCATCTCCAACGGTCTGGTACTCGACAAGAACGGCAACAAGATGTCCAAGCGTCTGGGCAATGCTGTCGACCCCTTTGCTACCATAGAAAAGTTTGGTTCCGATCCCTTGCGCTGGTATATGATTACCAACTCCTCTCCGTGGGACAACCTGAAGTTCGACCAGGACGGTGTGGACGAGGTGCGCCGCAAGTTCTTCGGAACGCTCTACAATACCTATTCTTTCTTCGCCCTCTATGCCAATGTGGATGGATTCGGCTATGGTGAGCCTGATGTGCCCCTGCAGGAGCGCCCCGAGGTGGACCGCTGGATTCTCTCTGTGCTCAATACGTTGGTGAAGAATGTGGATGCCTGCTACAACGACTACGAGCCGACCCGTGCCGGACGACTGATACAGGACTTCGTGAACGACAACCTTTCCAACTGGTATGTACGCTTGAACCGCAAGCGCTTCTGGGGTGGCGGCATGACGCAGGACAAGCTCTCGGCCTACCAAACCCTCTATACCTGCCTGGAGACGGTGGCCAAGCTGATGGCTCCCATCGCTCCCTTCTATGCCGACATGCTCTATATGGACCTGATTGCCGCTACGGGACGCGACAACGTGGTGTCGGTGCACCTGGCTCACTTCCCCGTCTGCCACGACGAGCTGATAGACAGCGAGCTGGAGGCCCGTATGCAGATGGCTCAGGATGTGACCTCGATGGTACTGGCTCTGCGCCGCAAGGTAAACATCAAGGTGCGCCAGCCGTTGCAGTGCATCATGGTGCCTGTGGTGGATGAGGCACAACGTGCCCACATGGAAGCTGTGAAGGCCCTCATCATGAACGAGGTGAACGTGAAGGAGGTGAAGCTCATTGACGGAGCGGCCGGCGTGCTGGTGAAGAAGGTGAAGTGCGACTTCAAGAAACTGGGCCCGAAGTTTGGCAAACAGATGAAGGCGGTGGCTGCCGCCGTGGCTACCCTGTCGCAGGAGGCCATTGCCGAACTGGAGAAGGAGGGACGCTACACCTTGGCGTTGGCTGATGGGGAGGCCGTCATCGAGGCTACTGATGTGGAGATCTTCAGCGAGGATATTCCCGGATGGCTGGTGGCCAACGAGGGCAAGCTGACCGTAGCCCTGGAGGTGACCGTCACCGAGGAGCTGCGCCGCGAAGGGGTGGCCCGCGAACTGGTGAACCGCATCCAGAACATCCGCAAGTCGAGTGGATTTGAGATTACAGACAAAATAATTATTACCTTATCTAAAAATCCGCTAACAGATGATGCGGTCAATGGGTATAAGGAGTATATTTGCAACCAAGTTCTCGCTACTTCGCTCACGCTGGTGGATCAGGTGGAGGATGGCACCGAGCTGGCCTTCGATGACTTTTCGCTCTGGGCGAAAGTAATGAAGAATTAAAATTAAAAACTAATAAACTAAATTGGTATGGGAGAAAAGACAAGATTTTCGGATGCCGTACTGGTTGTGGTCCGCGCGATCTTCATGGAATTGCTGGCCTTGGCACAGCGTGACTATGACCTGCTGAAAGCCAGCCTGACTGGTGCCGACGGCAACGATGTGGACGATACGTCGCCCACCTACAAGGTGCTGGAAGAGGGTGCCAATACCCTGTCGAAAGAGGAGACGACCCGTCTGGCCCAGCGTCAGATGAAGTTCATCCAGGGTCTGCAAGCCGCTCTGGTGCGCATCGAAAACAAGACGTATGGCATCTGCCGGGAGACCGGAAAACTGATTCCTGCCGAGCGCCTGCGTGCCGTGCCCCATGCTACCCTGAGCATCGAAGCCAAGAATAGCGGAAAGAGATAAATGAAGAGATTCCTGACAAACGGCCGACTGGCCTGGCTGATTATAGTCGCTGTCCTGATTGACGAGCATTTCATGGAGGTGTCTGTGATGTGCCTGCTGGCTGGGGG
>CAMGAL010000203.1 GCA_946007445.1 uncultured Mediterranea sp. | reverse complement strand
ACATCCCCGTGATGCACGACGACCAGCACGGCACGGCCATCATCTCCAGTGCCGGACTGCTGAACGCCCTGGAGGTGGCCGGCAAGCGCATCGAGGAGGTGAAGATTGTGGTCAACGGTGCCGGTGCCGCTGCCATCTCCTGCACCAAGCTCTATGAGGCCTTAGGTGCCACGCACGAGAACATCCTGATGCTCGACTCCAAGGGCGTCATCACCAGCGACCGAGAGGGGCTCAACGAGACCAAGCGCTACTTTGCCACCGACCGCCGCGACGTGCATACCCTGGCCGAGGCCGTGCGCGGAGCCGATGTCTTCCTGGGCCTCTCCAAGGGCAACGTACTGACGCAGGAGATGGTGCGCAGCATGGCCGACCATCCCATTGTCTTCGCTCTGGCCAATCCCGTGCCCGAAATCTCTTACGAGGATGCCATGGCCGCCCGCCCCGACGTGCTGATGTCCACCGGTCGCAGCGACTATCCCAATCAGATTAACAACGTCATCGGTTTCCCCTACATCTTCCGCGGTGCGCTCGATGTGGCCTCAACCGCTATCAACGAGGAGATGAAGCTGGCCGCCGTGCGTGCCATTGCCGATCTGGCCAAGCAGCCCGTGCCCGATGTGGTCAACGAGGTCTATCAGGTGAACAACTTCACCTTCGGCCCCGACTACTTCATCCCCAAGCCCGTTGACCCCCGCCTCATCACCGAGGTCTCTATGGCCGTGGCCCGTGCCGCCATGGAGAGCGGCGTGGCCCGCAAACCCATCACTGACTGGGAGGCCTACCGCCAGCACCTGAAGGAGCTGATGGGGCAGGAGAGCAAGCTGACCCGCCAGCTGCGCGACACCGCCCGTCGCCACCCGCAGCGCGTGGTCTTTGCCGAAGGCATTCACCCCAATATGCTGAAGGCTGCTGTTGAGGCCCGTCAGGAGGGCATCTGTCACCCCATTCTGCTGGGCAACGACGAGGCCATCACCAAGCTGGCCGCCGAACTGGAACTGAGCCTGGAGGGCATTGAAATCGTCAACCTGCGCCACCCCAACGAGGCTCCCCGCCGCGAGCGCTATGCCCGCATACTGGCTGAAAAGCGTGCCCGCGAGGGTGCCACCTACGAGGAGGCCAACGACAAGATGTTTGAGCGCAACTACTTCGGCATGATGATGGTGGAGACCGGCGAAGCCGATGCCTTCATCACCGGCCTCTACACCAAGTACAGCAACACCATCAAGGTGGCCAAGGAGGTCATCGGCATCCGTCCCTGCTACCAGCACTTCGGCACCATGCACATCCTCAACTCCAAGCGAGGTACCTACTTCCTGGCCGATACGCTCATCAACCGCCACCCCGACACGGAGACCCTCATCGACGTGGCTCGTTTGGCCGAAGAGACGGTGCGCTTCTTCAACCACACCCCCGTCATGGCCATGCTGAGCTACAGCAACTTCGGTGCCGACACCGAGGGCAGTCCCGTCAAGGTGCATGAGGCCGTAGACTACATGCAGCGCACCTATCCCGATTTGGCTATCGACGGCGAGATGCAGGTCAACTTCGCCATGAACCGCGACCTGCGCGACAAGAAGTACCCCTTCACCCGGCTGAAGGGCAAGGAGGTCAATACCCTTGTCTTCCCCAACCTTAGCTCGGCCAACGGCGCCTACCAGCTCCTGCAGGCCATGAACACCGATGCCGAAATCATCGGCCCCATCCAGATGGGTCTGAACAAGCCGATCCACTTCACCGACATCGAGAGCTCCGTGCGCGACATTGTGAATATCACCGCCGTGGCTTGCATCGATGCCATTGTCGACAAGAAGAAGTCGTGCCAGGCGTAATGCCGTGCGACATGATGCAAAAGGCTCCGTTTGTCGGTCGGGTGGCCCCGCTCCTTGCAGTTGGGTGCTCCTCGACCGATGAACGGAGTCTTTTTGCATTATAAGGTACGCGCGCCTGTGTGTGTGGAAAGGCTGCACTGCACTGCACTTTTGCACCTTTTTCCTGGCACCAGTTCTTGCATTTCTCGTCTGTTTTCCCTATCTTTGTCCCAAATAGATGAATACGATGAATACACTGCGAAAACTCTGTTTTTTCTGGATGGGCAGCTGTCTGCTGCTTGCCGCTCATGCACAATACATCCCCTCCCGATACTCCATCGAAATGGTGGTGCACCGAGGAGCCAATCACTTGGCACCCGAAAACACACAGGCTTCGGCCCATGCCGCCATTGACCACGGAGCTAACTGGGTGGAGCTGGATGTGCGCTCTACGCGCGACGGCCGGCTCTATAACCTGCACGACGAGACGCTGGACCGCACGACCAATGGCCACGGACGCCTGGCGGACTGGATGGCTTGCGATGTGGACACCCTCGATGCCGGCCGTTGGTTTGGCCCGCAGTATGCAGGACTTCACGTGCGCACCATTGCAGAGATGCTGGATGACCTGAAGGGCAAGGCCAATGTGTTCTTCGACGTGAAGCGGGGCACTCCGGTGGAGGCGCTCATCACCCTGGTGCGGGAAAAGGGCTTTGCAGAGAACAGCTTCTTCTGGTTTGCCGACCCCGAGATGCTGAAGGCCTTCGTGCGACTGGCACCGGAGATGAAGGTCAAGGTCAATGCCCGCGATGTGGCCAAGCTGCGCGAGTGGATGAAGGTGTGCCGTCCCTCTTATGTGGAGGTAGCCACTGAGCAGATTACTCCCTCCTTCCGCCGCTTCTGCCAGAAGCAGGGCATCCGCATCATGGCGGCCATCCAGGGCGATGAGGAGTCCTACCGTCAGGCCTTGGCTGCCCGGCCCGATCTGGTGAATCTGGACCGCCCGGAACTCTTCAGCCGCCTGCAGGAGGAGCAGGCCCCGGCCACACCCTGTGCCGACTGGGTGGATCCCCGCATCGGCAGTGAAGGTCTGGGACGGGTGTTCGTCGGCCCGTCCGTGCCATTCGGCATGGTGAAGCCCTCGCCCGACTGCACCCCCTCGCCCAACAGCGGCTGGCTGCCTATGCCGGAGCGCGTGGACGGATTCGCCCAGGTGCATGTGAGTGGCACCGGCGGAGGCCCTAAGTATGGCAATATCCTGGTGACGCCCTTCACCGAAGGGTTCGACCGCACGCAGCACCTCGACTACCGCACGGCGGAAGAGATACGGCTGGGCTACTACGAGACACGCTTCCGCGAATCCTCCATACGTACCCGCATCACGACGGCCCGACGGGCCTCTATGTACAGCTTCACCTATCCTGAGCGGGCCGAGAAGGGACTGGCCATCGATGCCGGCTTCTTCCTGGGCGAAAGCCCCGTGCCCGATGCCCGCGAGGCGCAGCAGTTGGTGGGCTCGGAGATCGAGGTGGTGGGCGACCATGCCGTGCGTGGCTATTCGCGCATTCGTGGCGGATGGAACAACGGACGGGCCTATACGGTCTACTTCTATGCCGAGACCGACCGCCCCTTCACTGCCCATACTTGGAAGGGAACCGCCCTCTCTGCCGAGAGAGCTCAATCGGACACGGGACAAAAAACGGGTGCCCTGTTGCGCTTTGCCGAGACCGACAGCGTGGTGAACCTGCGCATCGGCATCTCGTTCATCAGCAGCCTCAAGGCGCAGGAGAACCTCCGTGCCGACATTCCCCACTGGGACTTCGAGGGTATCTACCGCCGCCTGCTCAGAGAGTGGGAGGAGCTGCTGTCGCGCATCGAGATTGCCGCCGACACGCCCGACCGCCAGAAGCGGATGTTCTACACCGCCCTCTACCACACGATGATCATGCCCGTGGACCGCACGGGGGAGAATCCCCTGTGGACCGACCCCGAGCCCTACTACGATGACTTCTATGCCATCTGGGATACCTATCGCTCCTCGTCACCCCTCATCACCCTGATAGACGAGCAGCGGGCGGTGGACATGGTGCGCTCGCTGGTCAACATCGGCAAGCGCGACGGCTACATGCCCGATGCCCGCAGCGGCAACTGCAACGGCCGTACCCAGGGAGGCTCCAATGCCGAGATTGTGATTGCCGACGCCTTCGTCAAGGGGCTGAAAGGCATCGACTACGAACAGGCCCTGCAGGCCATGCTGAAAGATGCCACGGTGGATCCGGGAGGCGACCATGAGGCGCACGGACGGGGAGGACTGAACGAATACCTGCGTCTGGGCTATGTGCCCTACGGCATAGACCGTGCCGGCAACCGCACCGTGGAGTATGCCTACTGCGACTATGCCATCGCTCAGGTGGCCCGCGGACTGGGCAAGGAGGAGCTCTATCAGCACTACCTCCGCCAGAGCGGCAACTGGAAGAACCTGTGGCGCAGCGACTACCGGCACGAGGGGGCACAGGGATTCATCCTGCCCCGCGATGCCCAAGGACAGTGGCTGGACAGCCTGACCTACGGCCATAGCCGCCTGCAGCAGCCCCGCTTCCTCTACACGCCGCTCACCTTCGAGGGTCCTTGGTACAAGCCTTGGTGGGGTATGTTCTTCTACGAGGCTTCGTCGTGGGAGTACTCGCTGAGCATCCCGCATGACGTGCCCGGACTGATGGAGCGGTGCGGAGGCCCTGCCGCCTTCGAGCAGCGGCTGGACATCTTCTTCGACCGCGGCGTC
>CAMGAL010000202.1 GCA_946007445.1 uncultured Mediterranea sp. | reverse complement strand
GTATTTCGCTGTTGCCCTCCCGGAACCGCGCATCGGTCAAGGGCGGCTCGCTGGCCAGGCATTGCAGCAGGTCGAACTTCACATCTTCGTACGTGGGGGCTTCGAGGGCCGATGCGGCACGGTCCCAGATCATGTTGACGATGTCCATGCCGATGCGTTCACCCATCAGGGCATGACGGCGCTTGGTATAGACCACCGTACGTTGCTTATTCATCACGTCATCATACTCCAGCAGGCGTTTGCGGATGCCGAAGTTGTTCTCTTCTACCTTTTTCTGGGCGCGCTCGATGGACTTGGAGATCATGTTGTGTTCAATCATCTCGCCCTCCTTGAAGCCCAGCTTGTCCATGACCGTGGCGATACGCTCGCTGGAGAAGAGGCGCATCAGGTTGTCTTCGAGTGAGACGAAGAATACCGACGAACCCGGGTCGCCCTGACGTCCGGCACCCGCCTGCTGCCTTCACCTCGGGGCTCAGCTTGATGTCGGTACCACGACCGGCCATGTTGGTGGCGATGGTTACGGTACTGCTCTGACCAGCCTGGGCCACGATGTCGGCCTCCTTCTGGTGGAGTTTGGCGTTGAGCACCTGATGGGTTATCTTGTTGACGGTCAGCATACGCGAGAGCAACTCGGAGATTTCTACGCTCGTGGTACCTACCAGGGTGGGGCGGCCCTGTTCGCGCATGGCGATAATCTCGGCAATCACGGCGTGGTACTTTTCGCGCTTCGGCTTTTAGCCGCGGGCGTTCATGGCGTTGCGGGCGATGGGCCGGTTGGTGGGGATGACCACGACATCAAGCTTATAGATGTCCCAGAACTCGCCTGCCTCGGTTTCGGCCGTACCGGTCATACCCGACAGCTTGTGGTACATGCGGAAGTAGTTCTGCAGGGTGATGGTGGCAAAGGTCTGCGTGGCAGCCTCTACCTTGACCCCCTCCTTGGCCTCGATGGCCTGGTGCAGACCGTCGCTATAGCGTCGGCCCTCCATGATGCGGCCTGTCTGTTCATCTACAATCTTGACCTGGCCTTCGGGCGTCACGATGTACTCTACGTCCTTCTCAAACATGGTGTAGGCCTTGAGCAGCTGGTTGATGGTGTGTACACGCTCACTCTTTACGGCGTAGTTGGTCATCAGGGCATCCTTCTTCTCCAGTCGTTGCTCGTCGGTCAAATCCTTCTCGTTCTCCAACTCTGAGAGCTGGCTCGTGATGTCAGGCAGGACGAAGAAGGTGGGGTCGGCCGAGTTTCCGCTAATCAGGTCGATACCCTTGTCGGTCAGATCTACGCTATTGAGTTTCTCGTCGATCACGAAGTAGAGCGGGTCGGTCACCTCGTGCATACGCTTGTTGTTCTGCTCCATGTAGATCTCTTCGGTCTTGAGCATGCCGGCCTTGATGCCCTGTTCGCTCAGGAACTTGATGAGTGCCTTGTTCTTGGGCAGGCACTTGTGGCTGCGGTAGAGGGCCAGGAATCCATCCTCTTGATCCTTCTTGTCGTCGGAGGCAATCAAGCGCTTGGCATCGGCCAGGTATTGGGTGGCCAGCTTCTTCTGCGCTTCAACCAGGCGCTCTACGAGCGGCCGGAGCTGTTCGAAGAGCTGGTCGTCGCCCTTGGGCACGGGGCCCGAGATGATAAGGGGGGTACGGGCATCGTCAATCAACACGGAGTCAACCTCATCGACGATGGCGTAGTTGTGCTGGCGTTGCACGAGGTCCTTGGGACTGATGGCCATGTTATCGCGCAGGTAGTCGAAGCCAAATTCGTTGTTGGTACCGAAGGTGATGTCGGCCAGGTAGGCCTTGCGGCGCGCGTCGCTATTGGGCTGATATTTGTCAATACAATCTACGCTCAAGCCGTGGAACATGTAGAGCGGGCCCATCCATTCAGAGTCACGCTTGGAGAGGTAGTCGTTGACCGGGACCACGTGTACGCCGTTGCCGGTCAAGGCGTTGAGGAACACGGGGAGGGTGGCCACGAGGGTCTTACCTTCACCTGTAGCCATCTCGGCAATCTTGCCTTTGTGGAGCACCACGCCGCCAAAGAGCTGTACGTCGTAATGCACCATGTTCCAGGTCATTTCGTTTCCTCCGGCTACCCAATGGTTCTGGTAGATGGCCTTGTCGCCCTCGATGCGCACAAAGTCCTTGGTCGTGGCCAGCTCGCGGTCGAAGTCGGTTGCTGTAACGGTAATCTCTTCGTTCTCTGAGAATCGGCGAGCCGTATCCTTCACGATGGCAAAGGCTACAGGCAGCACCTCGTCGAGGGCTTTCTCGTAGATCTCAAGAATCTCTTTCTCGATTTTGTCAATCTGGTTGAAGAGGGCCTCGCGCTGTTCCAGCTCGGTGGCTTCGACTTGTGCTCGCAGCTCTTCTACCTTGGCCCGTTCGGCAGCTGCCGACTGGCGGATGTACGCTTTCAGCTCCTGGGTCTTGGCGCGCAAGGCGTCGTTGTCGAGCTGTTGAATTTCCGGATAGGCTTTTTTTACCTTCTCAACCCAAGGCTGAATCTCTTTCATGTCGCGGGTTGACTTGTTGCCAAAGATGGCACTTAAAAAGTTGTTGAATCCCATATTGTTGTTTCTTTTTTATTTTTCGTAACTGTTGGATGATGTTTTTTGGTCTGGCTTCGCTGGTTTTTCCCCTGTTTTGGGGGCTGCTTCGAGGTCGAGCGGCGGCTTCTGACTGGGGTTGGGGGCGCGGATACGCATCGCACGGCTGAGGGTGGGGGCGATGCGTTGGGCCGATACGGGGGTCGTGATGCGTTGAGCCTGAATGCTGCTGCCCATCAGTATGAGGGGAGAGGGCAGATAGGCGTTGCGCGAGATGCGTTGCTGCACCTTGCTGTGTTGCGAGGCGTTGACCCATCCGGGCAGCAGGGTGAGGGTGAGGTTGCCCGAGCGCTTGCGGTGGTAGCCGTTGCTGAGCTTCTCCAGCTGGGGCGACCAGGTGCCGAGTAGCATCCGATGGCCGGCATAGACGCGGTCCACGCCGCTAAACTGCACCAAGAAGGCTTCGGCCTTGCTCTCGATATCGTTCAGGTCGAGCTGCTTGTTCTCTATCAGCTTCTCGTTGAGGTATATCTGGTTGTTGTAGTAGCCTTCTACGTATTGCCCTTCGCCGTAGGTGGCCATCAGGTACATGTTGAGCAGGGTGGCGCATCGCTCGATGT
The DNA here is from genome assembly GCA_946007445.1 of uncultured Mediterranea sp. Taxonomy (GTDB): domain Bacteria; phylum Bacteroidota; class Bacteroidia; order Bacteroidales; family Bacteroidaceae; genus Bacteroides. The sequence continues at coordinate 1,427 of CAMGAL010000202.1, read as the reverse complement.
GGAATTCGCCGCCCGGTGTACGGTAGAGGGCGGCATCGGGCGTCTCGGCGTCGGAGTAGCCGGTAGAGGAGATGCAAACCAGTACGTTGCCCAAGCCAATCTTTTGGTCTATCAGCTCGATGAGCTGGGCTATGCTCTGGTCGAGCCGCACGTAGGTGTCCTGTAGCTCCATGGCCCCATCGGTCGCGGAGAGGTGGTTGTAGTTGCCCGCATAGTAGGTGAGGGCCAGCAGGTCGGGGATGGGGTCTTGACCGATGGTGCTCTTTGAGAAGAGGGTCTCGACGAGCTGGTTCACCTCGTCGTTGGCGTAGGGGCTCGTGATGAGCCGACGGTACTTGTTCTCGCGTTCGGAGTCGAACTTGTAGCGGAAGGCGGTTTCGCGCCATTCCGGCAGGTAACGGTAGCTCTCCACGGGGTAGGAGGGGGTCCATACCAGCTCCTTGATGCGGTTATCTACGGAGTGGCGGTCGTTGTACTGACTGAGCCACCAGGGGAAGTCGGCATAGTAGGTGGTGCTGCACCACTTCCCTGTGACCTCGTTGATCCAGAAGGCACCGTTGGCGGCATGGCCTGCACTCAGGATGGCGGCATCGCGGAAGGGGGCGATGCTATAGACCAAGGCCCTGTTGCGTGTGGCTATGCGTAGCTCATCGGCTACATTCGTGACCAGCAGGGCGTTGGCCGATGAGCTTTCATCGGTATAGTTACCCATGAAGGCGGCGTCGTCCACGCAGTTTACGGGGCGAAGGGTCTTCGTGTCCATCCAGTTTTCTGCCACGATGCCGTGTTGTGACGGTACGGCTCCAGTCTGGAGGGTAGCCATGGCCGAGGCACGGTCGGGGGCAGCAAAGGGCATTTCGGCGTATGTATAGACTTTCCCCTCGCGCATCAACCGCTTGAAGCCGCGTTCGCCATAGAGCGGCGCGAAGTACTCCATGTAGTCCGTGCGCAACTGGTCGATGGTCAAGCTCACGACAAGGCGGGGCGCAGAGGGCAACGTCTGGGCGTTGAGTCCTCCCGCCGCGATGGCTATGAGCGAGGCCAGTAGGATATCTTTGTGTATCGTCTTCATCTCTGTTTCTTTCTCGTATGTAAAGGCCGCCTCTCTTCAGGGGCGGTCGGCCTAATGTGTCGGCTCAGCCAGATGTTGGCCAAAGCACGAACTAACAAACAAAGTGCCAAATATACGGCACTTAGCGGAATTATCTGAATTTTTAGGCAGGAAACAATAATAAATAATGTTAATGCACCCAGGTTGACCACTTGGTATCGGCTCAAGACACCTTTGCGGATGCGACGGAGGGCACAAGGCAGGCAGGCCAGATGGAGCGGGTGGAGGGCCAGGAGCAGCCAGTTGCTGTCCACGCAGGGGTGTTCGGATAAGAGAGACAGAAAGGCCAGAATGCAGCCAGCAAGGCCTGCAGAAG
>CAMGAL010000201.1 GCA_946007445.1 uncultured Mediterranea sp. | reverse complement strand
CTGCTTCTGAAGGCGAACTGACGGGTGTACTGGGTTACACGGAGGATGCAGTCGTATCTAGCGACTTCTTGGGTGACACCCGCACTTCTATCTTCGACGCCAAGGCTGGTATCGCTCTGACCGACACTTTCGTGAAGGTGGTATCTTGGTACGACAACGAGATCGGCTACTCTAACAAGGTGCTGGAGCTCATCGCCCACATGAAGAAGGTGAACGGCTAATCCTACTAGTTAGAAAATAATAAAAAATAGGCGACTTCTGCGGATGTCGCCTATTTTTTTTGCATCTTTGCAGTTCATTACGACTTAATTGGCTTGTATTCTATGAAGAAGTTGAACTTAATATTATTGATGCTTTGTATGATGAACCTTGCACAGGGACAGAATCCTTTTTTCGAACGTTACGACACCCCGCATGGGACGCCTCCTTTCCATCTCATTAAGAATGAACATTTCGAGCCGGCCTTGCGCGAAGGCATCCGCCGTCACCAGGCTGAGATAGATGCCATTACGGCCAATCCGGAACGACCCACCTTTGCCAATACCATCGAGCCGTACGAGTGCTCGGGCGAACTGTTGGAGCGTGTGCAGACGGTGTTTGGCAACCTGATGAGTGCCGAGACCAACGATACGCTGCAGGCAATGGCCCGCGACCTGATGCCTCTGCTCAGCGAGCATGGCAACAACATCAGCCTGAACGAGAAGCTCTTCAGCCGCATCAAGGCGGTGTACGATCATCGTGCCGAGGAGCAGCTCACCACAGAGCAGAGCCGCCTGCTGCAGGACATCTACAACGGATTCGTGCGTAGCGGAGCCAATCTGAAGGGTGCCGATAAGGAGAAGTATCGCCAACTATCCAAAGAACTGAGCCTGCTGACGCTGCAGTTCAGCGAAAACACCCTGAACGAGACCAATGCCTACCAATTGGTGCTGACCGACCGGGCCCAACTCTCCGGATTGCCCGAGAGTGCCGTCGAGGCTGCTGCCGAGACGGCCAAGGAGAAGGGCCTTGAGGGCTGGGTAATCACCCTGCAGGCTCCCAGCTATATCCCCTTCATGACCTATGCCGACGACCGCGACCTGCGCCACCAGCTCTATATGGCCTACAGCACCCGGTGCACCCGCCCCGGTGAAACCTCGAATATGGAGATAGTCAAGAAGCTGGCCAATACCCGTCTGGCAATTGCCCAACTGATGGGCTACCCCGACTACGCCTCCTATGTGTTGCAGGAGCGTATGGCGCAGAACAGCGAGTCGGTGTACAAACTGCTCAACCAGTTGCTTGAGGCCTATACGCCGACGGCTCACCGTGAGGTAGAGGAGGTGCAGGCATTGGCCCGCCAGGAGCAAGGCTCTGACTTCCAGCTCATGCCGTGGGACTGGGCTTACTATTCGCACAAACTCAAGGACAGCAAGTTCAACATCAACGACGAGATGCTGCGTCCCTACTTCGAACTGGAGCAGGTGAAGCAGGGTGTCTTTGGGTTGGCCACCCGCCTGTATGGCATTACTTTCAAAGAGAACAAGGAGATTCCCGTCTATCACCCAGAGGTGAAGGCCTATGACGTGTTCGACAAGGACGGCTCCTATCTGGCGGTGCTCTTCACCGACTTCCATCCGCGTGCCGGCAAGCGTGCGGGGGCCTGGATGACCTCCTACAAAGGCCAGTGGAAAGATCCCAAGACGGGTGAAAACAGCCGTCCGCATGTCTCCATCGTGATGAACTTCACCAAGCCTACCCGGGAGAAGCCGGCTCTGCTGACCTTCAGCGAGGTAGAGACCCTGCTCCATGAGTTTGGCCACAGCCTGCACGGTATGTTGGCCAACACCACCTACCGCAGCCTGAGCGGCACCAGCGTCTATTGGGACTTTGTGGAGCTGCCGTCGCAATTCATGGAGAACTTTGCTACTGAGAAAGAGTTTCTGCATACTTTTGCCCGCCACTACCGCACGGGCGAGCTGATACCCGACAGTCTGGTGCAGCGCATCAAGGATTCAGCCAACTTCAATGCGGCCTATGCCTGCCTGCGCCAGCTCAGTTTCGGCTTGCTCGATATGGCTTGGTACACCCGCACCACCCCCTTTGAGGGCGATGTGGAGGCGTATGAGAAGGAGGCCTGGAGCGCGGCCCAAGTGTTGCCGCAGGTGCCCGGAGCCTGCATGAGTACGCAGTTCTCACACATTTTTGCCGGAGGCTATGCAGCCGGCTACTACAGCTACAAGTGGGCTGAGGTGCTCGATGCCGATGCCTTCTCGCTCTTCCGCCAGAAGGGAATCTTCAATCCCGAGGTAGCCACTTCGTTCCGCGAGAATATCCTCTCGAAGGGCGGCACGGAGCATCCCATGGTGCTCTACAAGCGCTTCCGCGGTCAGGAACCCACCATCGATGCCCTGCTGGTGCGTAACGGTATCAAACAGTAAAGGGGTAGGAGAGAGACGTATGCAAATCCTTCGCTACACCTTACCTATCTGTCGCCTCTTGTGCCTGTTCTGCCTGCCATTCCTGTTGGGCGGTTGCAACGACGAGGACGATGTGCTGGAAATCTTCACCGGCAAGACTTGGAAACTGAGCTACATCTCGGCCGAGGGCAACCATAAGTGGATTGACTTGTGGGGCGACAACGATACTGCCTACCAGAACAGCATGAAGCTACTCGAGACGGAGGGTACCTTTACCTTGGGCTTTGCCGGAAGCGACGCGACCGAGGCCGGTGCGGGAGGTACGCTGACGGGACAGGGCGTGAACGTGAAAATCAACGGTACCTGGCAGGCCGACGGAGAGAGCCGCAAGCTCACCCTCTCGCTCCAGACCTCGGGCAACGACACCGATGTCCTGGCCAAAGCCTACCTGTCGGGGCTAAAAAACGCTTTTCGTTATGCGGGCGATTCGCAGAACCTGTTTGTTTACTATAAGGAGGGACAGGTGACCCGCTTTCTGGGATTCAAACCGAATAAATAGAGAACGATGACTATGGATGAAGCTAAAGCCAAACAAGAGGCGCTCGACCTGCGATACATACGCATGGCCAGTATCTGGGCGGAGAACTCCTACTGCCGGCGCAGGCAGGTGGGGGCTCTGATTGTGAAGGACAAGATGATTATCTCCGACGGCTACAACGGCACGCCCTCGGGATTCGAGAACGTGTGCGAGGACGAGCAGAACGTCACCAAACCCTATGTGCTTCATGCCGAGGCCAATGCCATTACCAAGATAGCCCGCAGCAACAACAGCAGCGACGGTTCTACGTTGTACGTCACCGCCTCGCCCTGCATCGAGTGTGCCAAGCTCATCATCCAGGCCGGCATCCGCCGGGTGGTCTATTCCGAAAAGTACCGTCTGGAGGATGGCATCGACCTGCTGCGCCGTGCCGGCATCGAGGTGGTCTACCTCTCTGCCACAAACAATGTCTGACTACTATTATTTACATCTGTCATGAGTGCAAAAAACAATACCCGATTCGTGCCGCTGATGATGGCCATCTGTGTCATCGTAGGCATCCTGATAGGAACATTCTATGCCAAGCACTACGGAGGCAACCGGCTGGGCATCATCAACAGCTCGTCCAACAAGCTGAACGCCCTGCTGCGGGTGGTGGACGACCAGTATGTAGATACGGTCAATATGACCGACCTGGTGGAGAAGGCCATGCCGCAGATTCTCGCCGAGCTGGACCCTCACTCGGTCTACATTCCGGCGCAAGACCTCGAGGAGGTGAACTCCGAACTGGAGGGTAGCTTCAGCGGCATAGGCATCCAGTTTACCATCCAGGAAGATACCATCCATGTGAACAGCGTCATCCCCGGAGGCCCCTCTGAGAAGGTGGGCCTCATGGCCGGCGACCGCATCGTGACGGTGGACGACAGCCTCTTCGTAGGCCCCACACTGACCAACGAGAAGGCCATGCGCCACCTCAAGGGCCCCAAGGGGACGGAGGTGAAGCTGGGCGTGAAGCGTGCCACCGAGAAGGAACTGCTTGACTTCCTCATCACCCGGGGCGACATTCCGCAGAACACCATCAACGCGGCCTATATGCTCGACGATGACTATGGCTATATCCAGATCAGTAAGTTTGGCCGCACCACTCATGTAGAGTTGCTCAATGCCTTGGCCTTGTTGGGACATCAGCGCTGCAAGGGTGTGATTGTGGATCTGCGCGGCAATACCGGAGGTTATATGGAGGCTGCCATCCGCATGGTCAACGAGTTCCTGCCCAAGGGACAGCTCATCGTCTACACCGAGGGCCGTCGGTCGCCCCGCAGCGAGCAGTATGCCAACGGCACAGGCAGTTGCCAGGAACTGCCGCTGGTGGTACTCATCGACCAGGGTTCGGCCTCGGCCAGCGAAATCTTTGCCGGAGCCATTCAAGACAACGACCGCGGCACCATCGTGGGGCTGCGCTCCTTCGGCAAGGGACTGGTGCAGCAACCCATCGACTTCAGCGACGGTTCTGCCATCCGTCTGACCATAGCCCGTTACTACACACCTTCAGGCCGTTGCATCCAGCGCCCCTACGAGAGCGGCAAGGATTCGAAGTATGAGATGGATCTCATCTCCCGCTACGAACATGGTGAATACTTCTCCAAAGACAGTGTGAAGCAGGATGAGGAACTCCGCT
>CAMGAL010000200.1 GCA_946007445.1 uncultured Mediterranea sp. | reverse complement strand
GGGGTTTTTTGTGTTTGTGTTGTTTGGGGTGGTCGGGTGCGGCTGGGGCAGGGTGGGCGGAGGGGGAGGGTAGGTGCTCTTTGCTGCGGCTTTTGGCTTTGACCACCTGGTCGATGGGGGCTGTAGTCGGGCCAGTGGGCAGGCTTTCGGCTGCGGGCTTTGTGTTTTCGGTTACGGGCTTCGTGCTTCCAGCTGCAGGCTGTTGTTGGGGGTTGCGTGCGGCCCAATAGAGGGGGTCGAAAGGCTCATTGCCTACGGGCAGCATCGCTCCATTCGTCGTTGCACCATTCATCGTTGCACCATTCGTCGTTGCACCATTCGTCATCCCCGTGGTGGCCTTAACGGCTCCCTGAGCTGATGGATGGGGCAGGGTGGAATGCAGTGCGGGGTGCAGGTAGCAGTTGGGGTCGTGGGGTAGGAAGCAGGCACGCGACAGGTTGCTGCACTTGCGGTCGATGGCCACGCCATAGCGCTCCTTCACGTACTGCTCCAGGGCCAGGACCCCCCTGTGGTGACTGGGGCAGCGTTGCAGGGCGTTGTGGATCACCCACTTCACTCCGTCGCCTCCGGGCGAGGTGAAGAGCAGCAGGGTGGGGAAGCAGGGGTCATGCAGCAGCTTTTGACGCAGGGTGCTGACCGCCTCGGGGCCACCCAGGTGGTCCATGTCGAGGCAGAGCAGGCCGCTGTGCACAAAGAGCCCGGCATCCGTGCGGCTGCGGAAGAGGCCCGAGAAGAGCACGAAGTCGAAGTGGTTGGCCTTGTAGGCACGTGCTTCGGCCTCGGTAGCCTCGCCCGTGGCGAGGCGTGCTATGATGTCGCGCAGGGCAGTGGTGTGCTGCTGAGCGGCGGCATCGGTGGTGATGTACTGGTAAACCTCGGCGAGGTTTACGGCTTGTCGGCTCGATGTATTGGTAATCGGAGCCTTGTAAAACTGGCACTTCATCATATCTAAGAAGTATGTCGTGAAGCCCTTCTGGCAGGATGGCGCCGTGGTCGTGGAAAGGCATCGCCGCCCGGCGCTTGGGGAGTCACCATCCGTAGGTGCAAGCTCTCCTCCCGTCTGTCGGCCGTGAGGAGCTCCCCTCTCGAAATTTCTGCTGCAAAGCTACGGGCAGCAGTTTATGCATCCTATAGCGCATATATGCACTATATGAAATAGATTCGCAGGATACCGTTATACCGTTAAAGATTTTTAATTCTCTACGTGAACCCTTGCCCTTACATTGCCGTTTCGCAAAGAAACGATTATCTTTGTCTTAAAATAGGAGTGATATGGCAAAGTATATTAATCCCTTCACCGATGTAGGTTTCAAGAGATAGCCGATATCACAGGCCTGTCTGTGGAGGAGGTGAGAAACCTATAGGTAATCCATTTACCGGAAGAGTGCATCGATGGCGGCACGCCACTGCTGGGTGGACTTGGCCTTGTAGAGCTGTGCGAGATGCGATTGCAGGCGCTTGATGCTGAACAGCGTTTCGAGCGCTTGGGCGGGCAGCTGCTTGCCCCGGTTACCCAGGTCGGGGTCGGAATAGTCGCACTCATACACCAGCCCGCAGAAGTAGGCCAGCTGCGTCAGGGCCCCTTTCGTCGTCAGCCCATGCCAGACGAATCGCCCCTCGGAATAACTCATCCACCCCGCCTCGATGGCCTTGAGGAAGTAAATCTGTGCACGCTGCGTGTTCAGCTCCGCAGGTAGGAGCAGGTGCCCATCGCCCGGCTGCTGGCCGTTGGCGACGGCAGAGGCCGTAGGGTCGGAGCAGGGCTCCTCATCCTCATCGGCGAGGAGCGAGCGGTCACTCTCGAAATACTCCGCCATCCATTGGAACATCTCCGCGGTGAGCAGGTCCACCTCCGGGGCCAGTCGCAGCTCCATCTGTCGGCATCGCTCGTGTTGCCAACGGCTGTGGATGATGAAGTAGAGCTTGTTGAACAGCGAGCCTCGGTAGTAGGCATGTCCGGCCGCCTCCATGCAGTACATCAGCAGGTAGAATACCATGGCCACCTTCACTTGCGACTGCTCTGCCGTCTCGTGCTGTCCGTCGCGCTCGCGGTACATCTGCAGCACGTCGTTCCACAGGTCGTCACAGTACTCCAGCGCTCCGCCACCCATCGAGAGCAGCTCGTCGAGCCACTCCACGGCATCGGCCAGGAGCTGCTCCGCGCTGATGGTCACCTCGGGATAGTCCGACTGAAACGCATTGCGCACGGCGCGGCTGAGCCGGTACATCACATGCCCGGCAAGGCGGCGCCTAATGTCTTGCCTTTCTTCGTTTTGGAGTAGCATGGACCACACTGTTTTGGAATGCATCATTGAATACCTCATCGAGCCACACCTCCAGGTCGAACGCGCTGGTGTGCTGTTCGGGGAGGGCTTTGTTGATATAGGTGAGGATGACCAGGTCGTTCATCTGGAACCGCGCCCTGATTTTCTCGTTGCACCGGTACTCGCCGTAGTCGCGGAAGTTCACCGCAAACACGTAGCCGTTGTCGCTGCAGAAGGAGGCCACGGTCATCATCAAGGCCTTGCTCTTCTGGAAACCCTCCTCATCGACGTTGTTGGTGGTGTAGCCACTCTTTGAGTTGAAGCAGCCGAAGTAGCTTTCCAGGTATTTGAACGCCTTGCTCAGCTGCTTGGGCACACGGCGGTTGAACTCCTCCTTTCCGGGATCGGTGCAGTGGTACTCGTAGGTGAAGGAGAGGGGCAGGTCGTGGCACTCATAGATGCGGTGCTCGATGAACTGCTCACATTGTGTGGCAATCATCTTCTCCCTGACCTCCACCCTCATGTCGAAGTGGAGCTGGAAGTAGCTTTCGAAGCATTTCTCCAGGCAGAGGCGCAGGGTGTTGGTCTCGCTGCCCCAGTTGCTGGAGCGTTCGATGGCCAGCTGGCACTTGCCGTGGCGGCAATCCACCACCACGTAGCAGAAGGGGTAGTTGGTCTCCTCGTCGATAGGGCAGTCGTTGAGCCGCTCGCTATCCTGTTCGGCCAGGCGGGTGAGCATGACGTGCTCCACGTTGTGTACGCGTATCACGGCTATGCCGCCCTCGTTGCGCAGCACGCGGTTGGGCACCGGTTCTTCGCCTTTGCCCTGTCGGTTACGCCACAGTTTCAGCGTGTTTCCCCGTGGCCCGATGAGCTTGGCCAGGTAATGTTCAGGATAGACTCTCACCGGTTTGTCCGGTTCCTGCACTCCGTCAAAGTCGGCCCTTGGGTCGCCGATGAAGAGCAGGTTATGCAGTGTGTAGTTACTCATAGCGGTTTTTTGCTTAAAGGATTAGATGAGCGCAAAGGTAAGAAAAGAATTTCAAATCTCCCAAACATATTCCCTAAAACCTTTTCCGGAAAGTGAGGTAGGAGTGAATTCATTGTAGGAAGGTTCTATAAATTAGCTTTGATGGGATTTTGCTCTATTTCCGAGCGTGAGTACCTAAGAGTGAAACTCAAAGGTAATTCCTCAGAGAATTGTAATTAATAGAACCTACCTTCACTGTTATTCGACATAGCAAAGTTAAGAAGAGCTCGAAAATAAGGCAAAGGGGATAGGTGTAAAGTTGCAAAAAACACGTTTGAAGCAAGGAAAAAAATCAACGTTCATGGTGAGGTGAGAAATCGCGCTTGACTTCTATGTGGAAATCAAGTCCGACTATGAGTTGTGTCAGGAGTTCTACGAGGCAGAGAGGGACTGGCAACTGGTCGAGGTGGAACGGGTGTTTGGGGAGTTGTTCATCGTATCATTACCCCATGGAAGTTCCCGCCTTCAAGGCAGGCTTCAGTTCATCGGGTGGCTGCAGTCTATGTATGCAGGCCGTGGTGTCATGCAGCGCATTATAGACATCTACAGGCACCGAGAGCGTTTCCCCGGCTGAGAATACGAACTTGGGGAACTTCGCCAAGGGCACCAGCGGCGAGCAGAACTCCCTCCATTCGAATGCCATGCCATTGGAAGCTAGCAAGTCCTGGAAAATCTCAAAGTTCCGGGCCTTATAGACCCCAGTGTATTGCGTTGTCTCGCCCAGGTCGGGAAAAGCGCACCACTGTCCCAGTTCGTGCGCAATGATGGGAGCATGGTTGGGGGGTGTACCCTGATAGTTGCGTGGGAAGTCCATCATCGGGCAGAAGTCATCGTGACATTGCGGAGCCTGCTTATTCCAGTCGAGTCCCCTCGCCCCACCTTTCACATGAAACTCCGAACCGTCATCCCAGGCCCATCCTCCGCCCACCTGTCCCCTGCGCAGTTTCACTCCGTGGTGGCGTATCGTCCGGGTGTAGAGATAAGGGTCGAATTCGCTCCACAACCTCATGGAGTCACCCAGTGCGAACTGATGGCATTCCCCATCTATCAGGAGGCTCACCCTGCAAGAGGCTATGTCGGACAAGACGCGGATGTGGGGCGGTCTGGCAGTACGCAGTTCCATGCGTCCGGTGATGCCGTTCCAGTTGCCCTGAGTCTGGTCGGTCACGCTGTGCGAGTCCTGTCCCACGCCCACGTTCTCAATCCCGTTATACACGCGGATGGCTATCTCGTTGTCCTGTCCGGCCCGCACTAACTCCGTGATGTCATATTCATGAGGTGTGGATATCGACATCTGATGACCCACTTCGCGTCCGGTCACC
>CAMGAL010000199.1 GCA_946007445.1 uncultured Mediterranea sp. | reverse complement strand
CGGAGGCGATCGCAGAGCAGCCTCCCGTCAGCTTGCCGCCCTCCTGCTCGATGAGCGCCTGGTCTTCGGCGCGCGAGTGGTGCTGGAATACGCCACTGATGACGATGGTCTTACCGGCCAGCTTGTCGCTCTCCGTGCCTGCCTGCTGCACTCTGGCACAGAATTGCAAACCGGCTAGGCGCAGGCGCTCGATGAGCTGCTGATTGTCCGGGTTGGCAAAGTAGGCCCGCACACTGCCGGCTATCTTCTCGCCAATCTCGTCTACCTCGACCAACGCCTCCAGCGGAGCCTGCATCAGGGCGTCGATGTCCCCAAAGGCTTTGGCCAGCTTCTTGGCCACGGTTTCGCCCACAAAACGGATGCCCAAGGCGTACAATACGCGCTCGTAGGGCACATCCAGACTGCGTCGGATGCTCTCTATCAGATTGGCGGCAGAACGCTCTCCCATGCGCTCGAAACGCTTGATTTCATCGGCCTGCAACGTATAGAGGTCGGCGGCATTGTGGATGCGGCCTGCCTGGAAGAACAAATCGACCGTCTCGGGGCCCAGCCCGTCGATGTTCATGGCCCTGCGGCTGATGAAATGTTCGATTTTTCCCTTGATCTGAGGCGGGCAAGCCGTCTCGTTGGGGCAATAGTGCGCCGCCTCGCCTTCGTAGCGTACCTAGGGGCTTCCACACTCCGGACATCGGGCAATGAAGCGCACTTTTTTTTTTTTAATGATACGGCGAGCAGAGAGATCTACACCGGTTATCTTGGGAATGATTTCGCCTCCCTTCTCTACATAGACCATATCGCCGATGTGCAGGTCGAGTCCGGCTATGATGTCGGCATTGTGGAGGGAGGCCCTGCGCACGATGGTGCCCGATAAGAGCACGGGGTCGAGATTGGCTACGGGCGTAATGGCTCCTGTCCGTCCTACCTGATAGGAGACCTTGTTGAGCCGTGTCAGCGCACGTTCGGCCTGAAACTTGTAGGCGATGGCCCATCGGGGCGACTTGGCGGTGTAGCCCAACTCTTGCTGTTGACGGAGGTTGTTCACCTTCAGTACGATGCCGTCGGTAGCCACAGGCAGCTGCTTGCGCCCGGTGTTCCAGTAGTTGATGAAGTCAAACACCTCTTGCAGGGTGCGGACCTTGCGGATATGCTCAGACACCTTGAAGCCCCAGCGGGCGGCCGCTTGGAGGTTTTCGTAGTGCCCGTCGGCAGGGAGTTGGTCGCCCAAGAGGTAGTAGAGGTAGGCATCGAGCTTGCGGGCAGCCACCACAGAGGAGTTCTGCGACTTCAGGGTGCCGGCTGCCGCATTGCGCGGATTGGCAAAGAGGGGTTCTTCGCGGGCTTCACGCTCCTGGTTGAGCCGTTCGAAGCTCTCCCAGGGCATCAGGATTTCGCCACGTATCTCGAATTGGGGCGGGTAGTCGCCATGGAGTATCAAGGGGATGCTGCGGATGGTCTTGACATTGGTCGTTACATCGTCGCCCCGCACGCCATCGCCACGGGTCACAGCGCGCACCAGCCTGCCGTCCTCGTAGGTCAGGGAGATGGAGGTGCCGTCGAACTTCAACTCGCAGCATATCTCAAACTCTTCCCCATCGAGCGCCCGCTTCACACGGTTGTAGAAGTCGGTCACCTCGGCTTCCGAATAGGTATTACCCAGCGAGAGCATGGGATAGCGGTGAGGCACCTGCACGAAGTTGCTGCTCAGGTCACTGCCCACACGCATGGTTGGAGAGTTGTCATCGTGATATTCGGGATGCTGCGCCTCCAGCTCCTGCAGGCGGTGCATCATGTCGTCAAACTCCTTGTCGGAGATTTCCGGAGCATTCAATACATAGTAATTATAGTTGTGCCGGTGCAGTTGCGCACGCAGTTGCTCTATCAATTCTTGGTCGGTCATAGCTGCTTCTTGATTTGTTTCCTCGCAAAAGTACGTGTTTCTCCTTGAATATTCGTACTTTTGCACCAAAATTTAAGAAACCATGCGAATTGACATTATTACCGTCCTGCCTGAGATGATTGAAGGATTCTTCAATTGCTCCATCATGAAACGTGCTCAGAACAAGGGCCTTGCAGAGATACATATCCACAACCTGCGCGACTACACCGAGGACAAGTATCGCCGCGTGGACGACTATCCCTTCGGCGGCTTTGCCGGTATGGTGATGAAGATAGAGCCCATCGAGCGCTGCATCAACGCCCTCAAAGCCGAGCGACACTATGATGAGGTCATCTTTACCACGCCCGACGGCGAGCAGTTCTGCCAACCGATGGCCAACACTCTCTCGCTGGCCGAGAACCTGATTATCCTCTGCGGCCACTTCAAGGGCATCGACTACCGCATCCGCGAGCATCTCATCACGAAGGAAGTGAGCATTGGCGACTACGTACTGACAGGTGGCGAACTGGCTGCGGCGGTCATGGCGGATGCCATCGTGCGCATCATTCCCGGCGTCATCTCCGACGAGCAGTCCGCACTGTCCGACTCCTTCCAGGACAACCTGCTGGCTGCGCCGGTCTATACCCGCCCGGCCGACTACAAAGGATGGAAGGTGCCGGAAATTTTACTCTCAGGACACGAAGCTAAAATCAAAGAGTGGGAGTTGCAACAATCGCTGGAGCGTACCCGCCGGCTACGGCCCGACTTGCTGGGAGAGTAACTATTGCTTGATGAGTTTCACCAAATGGAAACGGCAGTTTCATCGAATGAAACTGCCGTTCTCATACTGCTGCGAAGTGACAAGCAACAGAGTACGTCTGTGCCTTAGACTTCCAATGCTCCGACAATCTCCTGTACGGAACGGAAGCCGTGGCGGTCCAGATAGTCGTTGATGCCCTCGGCCACCTTGACGGTAATGGTCGGATCGATGAAGTTGGCCGTACCTATCTGGATGGCCGATGCACCTGCCAGCAGGAACTCCACCGCATCGCGAGCATTCATAATACCACCTAATCCAATCACAGGAATCTTTACCGCCTTGGCCACCTGCCATACCATGCGCAGGGCAATGGGCTTCACGGCCGCACCGGACATGCCACCTGTCACCGTTGAGAGCAGCGGACGGCGACGCTCGGCATCGATGGCCATGCCCAGCAAGGTATTGATGAGCGACACGCTGTCGGCTCCTCCTGCCTCGGCGGCACGGGCTATCTCGGTGATGTCCGTCACGTTGGGCGACAGCTTTACGATAAGCGTCTTTTTATACACCTCGCGGACTGCCTTCACCACCGATTCTGCGCCGGCAGCCGTCACACCGAAAGCCATGCCTCCCTGCTTCACATTGGGGCAGGAGATGTTCAGTTCGATAGCGGGAATATGGACAAGTTCGTTGATGATAGAGGCCGTTTCCACATAGTCTTCCACCGCCGAACCCGATACGTTGACTATCATGCGCGAAGGGATGTCCTTGATGCGCGGATAGATATGCTCCACAAAGTAGTGTACCCCCTTGTTTTGCAGGCCCACGGCATTCAGCATACCCGAAGGGGTTTCGGCCATGCGCGGATAGGGATTGCCCTCGCGATGATGCAGCGTAGTGCCCTTCACAATGATGCCGCCTATCTGACCCAAATCAACGAAGTCGGCAAACTCTTCGCCGTAACCGAATGTCCCGGATGCCGTCATCACGGGATTCTTCATCTGTAAATCTCCGATTCTTACACTTAAATCTGCCATAACAATTCATTTATATTGAATACCGGACCATCCTTACATACACACACATGCCCCTGATGGGTATTCTCCACACAGCAGAGGCAGGCACCTACGCCGCACGCCATCTTGTTCTCCAGCGAGACTTCGCAGGCTGTATCTTTCGCCTTGGCGTATCGAGCCACGGCCACCATCATAGGCTTGGGACCGCACGCATAGATCCGATCGAAAGTCTGCTGTTGCAGGAGGGAGTGCTGGGTGACGTATCCACGCTCGCCATGGCTGCCGTCTTCGGTCGTCGTGTAGACCTCGCCATAGGCGGCAAACTGCTCCAGCTGGAGCAAGTCGGAGGCACTGCGGGCACCCAGGAGGAAGGTTGGCCGACTGCCCTGCAAAGCCAGTTGCTGCCCCAGATAGAGCATCGGTGCTGTGCCCCCGCACCCACATACGAGCAGCAGCGGTTCCGAGGGCTTTTCAGGCAGGGTGAAACTGTTGCCGAGGGGCAGAATCACGTTCATCGTATCGCCTTTCCGAGCCTCGCCCAGACGCTTCGTCCCGTCGCCTACCAACTGGATGAGGAACCACACTTCGTTGCGTTCGCGATCTACAAAGTGGATGGAGATGGGGCGGCGCAGGAAGGTAGTGGGCGAACCGTCCACGCGTATCTCCGCAAACTGTCCGGGCAACATCTCGGGCAGAGGAGCCTGGGCCGTCAGCTTCAGCAAGACGTAGTGACTATGCAGACGGACATTGTCCGTCACAGTCAGGTCTAAAACATATTTCTTCATATCGTTCTATGATTAAGAGAGGTTATCTTATTCTACTTGCTTGCAAAGATAACACTATTTCTCCGTTTCCCCCTTACCTTTCGGGGCGAAAAGTCTCGTAGGTATTGTCATCGAAGAAAATTCTTATTTCAGTGATTTTCCTGGGAGGTCTTTCTTTGTAGATAATTTCTTGTTTTACAATAGATTTACCACCTCTTTCATCCTCCTGAACCGGTATTTC
>CAMGAL010000198.1 GCA_946007445.1 uncultured Mediterranea sp. | reverse complement strand
GGCGTATGCCAGCGAGGCTCCCCATTGGCCGGCACCGGTCTCGGTCGTGACGTTGGTCACACCCTCCTTCTTGCAATAGTAGGCTTGCGGAATGGCCGAATTGAGCTTGTGCGACCCCATGGGACTGACACTCTCGTTCTTGAAGTAGATGTGAGCAGGTGTTCCCAGTGCCTTCTCCAATCCGTAGGCACGAACCAGCGGTGTGCAACGGTAGTACTTATACATCTCGCGCACCTCTTCGGGTATCTCTATCCAGGCATCCGTCTGGTTGAGTTCCTGGTGGCAGAGCTCCTTGGCAAAGAGCGGATACATGTCTTCCGGCTTGATGGGCTGATGGGTAGCCGGGTGGAGGAGTGGCATGGGCTTGTTGGGCATATCGGCCTGGATGTTATACCAGTAGTGCGGAATCTCCTCTTCAGGCAGGAGGAATCGTTTGGTTTTGTTTTCCATACTATTGTAAGTTTTGAGTTTATGATATTTTTTTCTGTTTAGCGATTCTCACTCTATGCACAGCGCAGGCTATGCGGGTACAAATATACATGATTCCATGGATATCTCCACCGCATAGCCTGCGCTTTTTATACAAGTAAGCTATTCAGATGTCTGGCTTACACGATGCCCTGGGCCATCATGGCCTTGGCCACCTTCATGAATCCGGCAATGTTGGCGCCCTTCACGTAGTTCACATAGCCGTCCGGTTCCGTGCCGTACTTCACGCAGTTCTCGTGGATATTTTCCATGATATAATGCAGCTTGGCATCTACCTCTTCGGCGCTCCATGACAGACGTTCCGAATTCTGGGTCATCTCCAATCCCGATACCGACACACCTCCGGCATTGGATGCCTTGCCCGGTGCATAGAGTATCTTGGCCTCTTGGAATACCTTGATGGCTTCCGGCGTAGAAGGCATGTTGGCTCCTTCGCTGACGGCAATCACACCGTTGGCAATGAGCTGGCGTGCATGGTCGCCATTCAGCTCGTTCTGCGTAGCGCAAGGCAGGGCAATGTCGGCCTTTTCACCCCAGGGCTTGGCACCCTCTACATATTTCACGCCGGGATACTGCTCGGCATACTCGCGGATGCGGCCACGGTAGAGGTTCTTCAACTCCATGATGTAATCCAACTTCTCGCGGTCGATGCCTTCGGGGTCGTAGACGTAGCCGTCGGAGTCGCTCATGGTGAGCACCTTGCCACCCAGCTGGAGAACCTTCTCGGCAGTGTACTGAGCTACGTTGCCGGCACCGGAGATGAGCACGCTCTTGCCCTTCAGATCCATACCCTTGGTCTTGAGCATCTCCATGAGGAAGTAGACGTTGCCGTAGCCGGTAGCTTCGGGACGGATGAGTGAACCGCCGAACTCACGGCCTTTGCCGGTCAGTACGCCGCTGAACTCACGGGTCAGCTTCTTGTACATGCCGAACATGAAGCCTACCTCACGTCCGCCCACACCGATGTCGCCGGCAGGTACGTCTACATCGGGACCGATGTGGCGCCAGAGCTCCAGCATGAAGGATTGGCAGAAGCGCATCACTTCGGCATTGCTCTTGCCGCGAGGCGAGAAGTCCGAACCTCCCTTACCGCCACCCATGGGCAGGGTAGTGAGCGAGTTCTGGAAGGTCTGTTCGAAGGCGAGGAACTTCAACATACCCAGATTGACGCTGGCATGGAAACGGATGCCGCCTTTGTAAGGGCCGATGGCGTTGTTGTGCTGTACGCGATAGCCCATATTGGTGCGAACGTTGCCCTGGTCGTCTACCCAAGTCACACGGAACTGGTATACGCGATCGGGGATGCAGAGACGCTCGATAAGATTTGATTTGTCAAATTCGGGATGCTTGTTGTACTCTTCTTCGATGGTTCCTAAAACTTCTTCTACTGCCTGATGGTATTCCGGCTCATTGGGGAATCTTCTTTTCAGGTCTTCTAATACCTTTGCTGCATTCATAATTACTATTTCTTTAGATGGTTGATATTCGTTGTTTGTTGTTTTGCGGTTGCAAAAGTATATATAAAATCAGAACGAGCAAACATTTTATAAAGAAAATGCGCGATAAAACATCAAATTTATCGTTTTATCGCGCAAAACTTGGTAAAAAAGTAACTGCTTCTAGGACTTCAGCGACCGATAGACAGGCAAAAGTATGAATGCGCTGGCCATGGCTAGCGTCACGAGCAATGGGCCGTCAATTCGTTCGGCACCGCTGAGGATAAGAAAGCAAAGTGCTGCCCAAAGCAGTACGATGCAGACAATTTGTATTTTGGAGAGTTTCCGCTTCATGGTTTCAATCTGATAGGAATCAATTGCCGTCCGGCTTGTCCATCTCGAAGAAGGGACAGTCGTTCCAATGGAACTCGTCGGCCGAGTCCGGATGGGCGGGGTCGTAGCTCTGATAGTCGGCACGCAGGGCGCTGAGGATGGGCAATTGCAGCTGCTTCATTCCCTCGATGACGCACTTGGCAATCTGATAGGCTCCGTAGGGATTGAAGTGTGTGTTGTCGGCAAACTCGCGATCCTGACCGGGATAAGTGCCTGCGGGATAGTGAACGAAGGCTCGTTTGGATGGCTCCACGCCCATGGCTTCATAGAAGGTGCGGGTCATGTCGTGCAGCTCAATGAGTGGCACCTGCTCGCGGCCGGCCACCCAACGCATGGCATCGGGATAGTCTTCGTGTGTCTCCTTGATGCGTCCTTGCTCGTCGAAGCTGCGGCGCTGGGTGGGGGTGATGAAGACGGGAATGCCACCCACACGGCGCACCTCATCGACGAAATACTTCAGCTGGGTGGCGAAGAAGTAGTAGGCTCCTTTGCCCGAACCTTTGAGCTTCTGGTCGTTGTGCCCGAACTCGATGAACATGTAGTCGCCGGGCTTCATCTGGCTGAGAGCCTTCTTCAGACGGCCGGCCTGGATGAAGGTATCGGCCCGTTCGCCGCTTTCGGCATAGTTGGCTATGGCCACATGCTCGTCGAAGAAGCGGGTGATCATCTGTCCCCAGCTGGCCCACGGCTCATAGTCCTGATCCACTACGGTAGAGTTTCCTGCCAGGAAGAGGGTGGTCACTCCCTCGCCGGCTGGTTCAATGAGCAGCGAATGGAGGCAGGGGGCATCGCCGGTGAGTGCAAAGGGGAGCTTGTGGGGCCAGATCAGCTTGTTGCGCTCGCGGGGCTTGATGCGCACACGGTCGCCGCCGTGCAGCAGCGTGTCGCGCTTGTTCACGGTGAAAGTATAGACTTGCTGTTCCCCTTTGCGGGTGGCAACATTCTCCAGGAAGAGGCGGCGCGACTCGGCACGCAGGGTGGTCACTCCGGCTCGACGCTTGCTGCCCAGGGTGGCGGTGATGCGGTAGTTGCCGTCGGGCACACGCACAGAGAAGAAGCGGGTGCTCTTCTCGTCGGGGCTGACGGGCATGAGGTCGTAGCCATAGTCGTTGTCAGATGTCAGACGCATGTCGGTTGTGATACGGATGGCTCCTTGGGGAACTTTCTTCTGTCCGCTGAAGTCGAATAGGTAGGTTTGTGCTGAGAGAGTGCTTGTGACCAGCCCCATCAGCAGGGTGGTAAATAGCTTTTTCATGGGATATATAATATTATAAGATAACTTCTACTTGGTGGTCTCCCGGCTCGATGGGCAGAGTGTTATGGTAGTTGGGTGGTTGGCGGGAGGTGATTTCAGAATGAATAGTCACACTGCAGGGGCCGGCCGTAGGGTCGGCTCGCTGCAGTGGATAGGGGGATGTGGATGGCCATTCGGAAGCTGTCCGAACAGCAACCGGCAAGTGCCGAATCAGATGGAGAGGGCGCGCAATACGTTGACCAGCTCCTTCTTGATAGGCTTGTCGTTCTTGATGGCCTTGGTGAAGGGCACATAGACCACTTCGTCGTGGTCGATGCCAATCATCACGTTGCGTTGTCCCTCCATGATGGCATCGATGGCGGCGGCACCGAGGCGGCTGGCCAGAATGCGGTCGTGGGCCGTGGGGCTACCTCCACGCTGCAGGTGGCCCAGGATGGTGACGCGCACGTCGTACTGAGGATACTCGTTCTTCACGCGCTCGGCATAGTGCATGGCACCGCCGGTCAGTTCGCTCTCGGCCACCAGCACGATGCTACTGTTTTTCGACTTGCGGAATCCGTTCTTGATGAACTCCTCCAGCTGGTCGACTTCGGTGCTGAATTCGGGGATGATGGCTGCTTCGGCACCCGAGGCGATGGCGCCATTCAGGGCGAGGAAGCCGGCATCGCGGCCCATCACTTCGACAAAGAAGAGGCGCTCGTGCGAGGTGGCTGTGTCGCGAATCTTGTCGACGGCATCGAGGATGGTGTTGAGTGCGGTGTCGTAGCCGATGGTGGTGTCGGTGCCATAGAGGTCGTTGTCGATGGTGCCGGGCAGGCCAATGCAGGGCACGTCAAACTCTTGCGCGAAGATGCGGGCACCTGTCAGCGAGCCGTCGCCGCCGATGACTACCAGGGCAGCGATGCCCGCTTTCTTCATATTCTCGTATGCCAGTTGCCGCCCTTCGGGGGTGGTGAATTCCTTGCAGCGTGCGGTAAACAGGATGGTGCCGCCTTTCTGGTTTATATTGCTGTCGTTTTGGCTTTTGAATTCATTGATTTCGCCGGTCACTAAGCCTTTGTATCCACGATAGATACCCTTGACC
>CAMGAL010000197.1 GCA_946007445.1 uncultured Mediterranea sp. | reverse complement strand
TTGCCCCATCCCGCTGAGCGGCACCGGCCTGCGCACCGGCGAGGAAAACTACCTGCTCTTCAACAACGAGTTCTTCAACCACGACCGGGAGGCAGGCCGCCGAAAGCAAATCTACCCCCTGTCCTGCACCATCAGGCAGTACGCCAACGGCTGCGAGCAGACCCTCACCCCGGCAGAGCTGCAACAGCAGCTGCAACTCATCTACCAGATGTCGCGCCTCTGCACCTTCTCGCCCGACATGCAGCACCGCCCCAACAGCTGCGTCTACACCGACAATCTGGCCCAGCGCGGCCAGGAGACCGTCAAGGAAGAGAGCGGTTGCCAGAGCACCAAATATCCGCTCACCTCCGGCGAATAGCCGGAAATACCGACACGCTACGACACTGGCGAAAGTGGCGAAAGTGGCGAAACGGGTGAAACGGGTGAAAGTGGATGAAAGTGGATGAAAGTGGATGAAAGTGGGTGAAAGCGGTGGGGAAACGGCAGACCAGCGCAACAGAACGCACGAAAAACCAAAACATCAGAACCTGACGTTTTTCTCCTTATATTTGTCATGTAATTCAATAACAACATGTTTCACTCAAAAAAAAAGGAGAAGAAAATGGGAACTATCAAGACAGGAATCCTCGGAGGATTCAGTGGTCGTGTGGGCACCGTAGTGGGTGCCACTTGGAACTCGGTGCACTCCATGCGTGCCGTGGCCCCCAGCGTGAAGAATCCGCGTACCGACAAGCAGGTGTCGCAGCGCACCAAGTTTTCGAAGACGCTCACCTTCCTGCGGGCCATCACGCCCTACGTGCGCATCGGCTACGCCGGCTATGCCAAGAAGCAGACGGCCTTCAACGCCGCCATGTCCTACATCATGCGCAACGCCATCACCGGTTCGGGCCTCAATCTGGCCATCGACTACCGGCGTGTGCTGGTGAGCCGCGGCTCGCTGATGCAGGCCTTCAACGTCAAGGCCGAGGTGAGCGGACAGACCGTCACCTTCAGTTGGGAGGACAACTCGGGCATGGGCGACGCACAGACCACCGACGTGGCCATGCCGCTGGCCTACAACAAGGCCAAGGGCGAGGCCCTCTTCCTGACCGCCGGTGCCACCCGCGCCGACCAGACGGCCGAACTCACCCTGCCCTCCAGCTGGACGGACGACCCGCTGGCCCTCTACCTGGGCTTCCGCTCGGAGGACCACCGCAGCATGGCCAACAGCCTCTGCCTGCAGAACGATGCCTACGCCGGCAGTGGCGCCACCGGCGAAAGTGGCGAAAGTGGCAGTGGCGGCAGCTCGTCGGGCGGTGGCGGCAGCGACGTGGACTCCGACAATCCGCTGGGCTGAGCCCCTGAGCGGTAGTATGAATGCAAGCGAGGGGGTGCGGCTTATGGGCCGCATCCCCTCGCGCTGTGTGTATCGGTATCTACACCTACAGCTCCACGTCAGGCAGAATGGCTTGCGCCCAAAGGGGGACATCGGTGACATACATCTTGGCTATGGCACCATGGACCAAGCGAAACTGCAATCGGGCTTCTTCGCCATCCACGGAGTTGTCATAGACGTATAGACGGTCCACAATGGGTGAGATGATTTTGCAGTTCTCGATAGATTTGTAGTATCTAGATATCACTTTGCTGATGGGCACATCATGCCCTCCTTTCATCACTCTATCAGCTATGCGAGCTGCATTGATTGTTGGGCTTTCTGTTGAAATAAAAAACAATCGGATAAAGAAGCCGGCTTCTTTAGCCCGGATGATGAAACGAATTTTATCGTCTGCCGACATAACAGTTTCAAACACAAAACTTGTTCTTTGCTGCAAACATCGTTCGCGCCATTCCGAACAATAATTGGCCGCTTTCATCACAGCCTCCCGAGAATTCCAGTCACCAAATTTTTCGTTTGCCACTTCATCGGGATTGATATAAATTGTCCCTGCAGCCCACTCATGATGCAGGAATTTTCTCGTCACAGAGGTTTTACCAGATCCATTGGGGCCGGCTATGATAACCAATTCGGGTTTAAGAATTTCAACCATTGGTCACTTCTTTGATGAGTTCTGACCAGATCTGCCTTTTCACCGCAATATTGTGATGCATCTGCTCAAAATAGGCATTGGTTACCCGTTGGCTTTCCTCACGCGCCTCTTGAGCCACCTCTTTCATCAGTTGGCTCAGCATCTCGTCAGTAGGTTCTTGACCGGAACTGAAACGATAGGAGTTCATCTCTTTTTCGGACATAAGTTATCTTTTTCATGTGATTGTCTTTACAAAGATAGCATTTTTTCGTCAGATGAGGGAAATGGGAGCCGATTTTTTGGGGCTCTGTCCGAAAACCCGGTTGCCAACTCTCCTCGACTTCGCTACCAATGACGAGACCCGTAGGGGCGGACCTGTGTGTCCGCCCAGATACATATGCTTGCGCATTCAGGGCAGACACACAGGTCTGCTCCTACGGGTAACGTCATCATCGAAATGTCGGATGAACTTGTTCCCTTTTGCCCGTGCAAAAGAAAACAGGGGCGGACACGGTGGTCCGCCCCTGCATTATCTTATCTCGAAGTGTATCAGAGGATGCTCTTCACGGTCTCCAGCATACCCTTGGCCTGGATGTCGTTGAGGAAGCCGGTCACCATGTCGGTCAGTCCGGGGATGGCGTTGAGGTCGCCGTGTTCGCCCCAGATGAGTTCCTTGGCTGCCAGTACGCCTTCGGCTACGCGGCGGGTGTCGCCGGTGGCCCAGAGGTCCTTGAGGAGCTGCATGATTTCGGGAGCATCGTTGGGCACGATTTCGGCACCGTCTTCACGCACACCGCCCTTGTAGTAGGTGATGATGGCTGCGAGACCCAACACAAGGCCCTTGGGCAGCTCGCCCTTGCGCTCGAGGTAGGTCTTCACGCCGGGCAGGTCGCGGGTCTGGAACTTGGGGAAGGAGTTGAGCATGATGCTGGTCACCTGGTGGTCGACGTAGGGGTTGTTGAAGCGCTCCAGCACGTCGGAGGCAAACTGCTTGAGTTCGTCCATGGGCAGGTTGAGGGTCTGCATCAGTTCGTCGAACTGTACCTTGTGGATGTACTGGCCGATGACGGGGTGGTTGCAGGCGTCGCGCACGATGTTCACGCCGCTGAGGTAGGCCACGGGCGAGAGCACGGTGTGGGGGCCGTTGAGCAGCGTGACCTTACGCTCGTGGTAGGGTGCTTCGCGCTCGGCGATGAGTACGTTGAGGCCGGCCTTCTCGGCGGGGCACTCGCGGCGCAGCTCGTCGCAGGTCATGTTTTCGGCCTTCTCGATGACCCAGAGGTGGAAGATTTCGGCCTGTACGACGAGGTTGTCGGCGTAGCATACCTTCTCCTGGATCTGGGCAATCTCCTTGCGGGGGAATCCCGGCACGATGCGGTCAACGAGCGTGGCGCAGACGTAGCAGTACTGGGTGAACCACTGCTTGAAGCCTTCGTAGTCGGCAGCGAAGTCATCCTTCCAGAGTTCGATGTACTGGTAGATGCACTCCTTGAGGTGGTGTCCGTTGAGGAAGATGAGCTCGCAGGGCATGATGATGAGGCCCTTCTTGGGGTCGCCGCCGAAGGTCTTGTATCGACGGTAGAGCAGCTGGGTGAGCTTGCCGGGATAGGAGGAGGCGGGAGCGTCAGCGAGCTTGCAGGCGGGGTCGAAGGTGATGCCGGCTTCGGTGGTGTTGGAGATGACGAAGCGGATTTCGGGCTGGTCGGCCAGGGCCATGAAGGCAGCGTTCTGCGTGTAGGGGTTGAGGGCACGGCTGATGCAGTCGATGCGGGTCAGGCTGTTGACGGCCTCACCGTTGAGACGGCCCTGCAGGTTGACGTGGTAGAGGCAGTCCTGTCCGTTGAGCCAGTCTACCATGCCGCGGTCGATGGGTTGCACCACGACGACGCTGCTGTTGAAGTCGGTCTTTTGGTTCATGTTGTAGATAATCCAATCTACAAATGCGCGGAGGAAATTGCCTTCACCGAACTGGATGATCCGTTCGGGAGCGACGGACTTGGGAGCCGTCTGTTTGTTTAATGCTTTCATTTGTAATGACTAATTTAATAAAAGGGTTATTATTCGTTATAGTTTACTCGATTTCGAAATAGTAGTCGATGTTGTCTCTCGTGAGCAGGTCGATGGGCATGAAGCGCTCGGCGGGTATGGGTCGCTTGAACACCAGGTGGTTGCAGAGGGTCATGACGCCCATGTAGCCTTGCAGGCCGGGACGCTGTCCGATGAGGTAGTTGATGTATCCCTCCCGCATCAGTTGGCAGTTCTGCGGCAGCAGGTCGTAGCCTATCAAGCCGTTGAGGCGGCGGTTGCGGCTGCGCAGGTAGTGGGCCACGTGATGGGCGCGCGAGTTGAACACGGTGCCCAGCACGGCTCGCGGATGCTCGTCGAAGAAGCGGTCGAGGATGTCGTCATTGGCAATCTTGTCGGTCTTGTCGAGCACGACGTCGTGGATGGTGAGGTGGTCGAAGCGCTCGGCAATGAGCCGCATGAAGCCCTCGAGGCGGCGCTGCATCTGTATCTCGGCGGGGTTGTCCTTCATGTTGTTGAGGAACAGCACCAGCTCGTCGCCCGGCTGATAGCGCACCATGAGGCACTTGGCGGCCATATAGCCGCTGACTTCGGAGTTCTGGCCGATGTAGGAGAGGGGGGGGGCCAGGCG
>CAMGAL010000196.1 GCA_946007445.1 uncultured Mediterranea sp. | reverse complement strand
GCTGAAGGCCCATCCTGCCCATAGCCCAGGGCAGAGCGAAGCGACACCCTGGGTAGAAAAGAACCCAAAGCCTACGCCCTGAAAGGGCAAAAGCCTGATTTACCCTACTGTTACACGGCGAATCATGTCTTTTGCTCCTTCAGGGCGCATGATGTATTGCCCACCTGACCCAGGGCGTTGCCCTGGGCTATAGGCTTGCTAGGCCTTCAGCCCGTTAAAAGACAAAGCCTTCTGATAATCAATTCCTGACCTAATCCGAATGCACTAGCATCTTCATCGTAAACATGTAAAGAAAAACAACCTCCTCATTCCCCTTGTCACCACCTTCACACCCTCCCTCCAAAGACACTGTTTCTCCTCCCTATCGTCCCCTTTATCCCTTTCAAAAGCTACAAAATATCCTAACACAAACAAACTGTCAATTTGTTAAAATACCCGAAATTCAATGCGATTTCAATTTCTTAATTTATTGATTAGCAAGTATTTAAAAATTCCACGCTCTCGAATTTTGTCAAGAATGAGGATACCATGACTCCACTCTGACTCCAGTGTGATTCCAGTGTGACTCCACTCTGACTCCGCTTACAGGCTTTTTGATGAACAAAAAATACATACAAGAAAGAGTGGATACACAACGAAGGAAGAGCGAAGTGACGACGGAACAAGGTGGTTGATACAGTGAATCGGGCTTCGACTCATATTGTAAGGATATATCGATAAAGCAAGGCAAGCCAAAGCGCTCCTTCCGAGGAATCCGCTCAGCCGTGGCGACGAATTCTTTGCCACGGGCATTTCCGTATCTCACATTTTTGCCGTACTTTTGCAGCCAGAACAAGCAGTAGGCCGGTCTGCCGCTTGTGCCGCAAGGCGCATGAGGAAAGTCCGGGCAACACAGAGCGTCCCACTTCCTAACAGAAAGCTGTCCGCGAGGGTAGAGTAACGCAGAAGAAAATAACCGCCCGGCCCCCGGGTCGCGGTAAGGGTGAGAAGGTGGGGTAAGAGCCCACCGGCCTTGTGGCGACACAAGGGCCGTGCGTCTTGGGAGTTGTAAGGTCAAGTAAACCGGCATCAAAGAGGGTGGCTCGCCCCACGCCGGAGGGTAGACCGCTAAAGCCTGTATGGTGACATACGGCTCAGATAAATGGCAGACGCCCCACCCCTCGGGATGGGGAGACAGAACCCGGCTTACAGGCCGACTGCTTGTTTTTTTATATTAGACCTGTGACCTAATACCTCACCAACTCAAAAACTCACCAACTCAACAACTTAAAAACTCCATTCCTCGTGAACCGCATCCTCAAGCTCTGGAAATTCTTGACCTACGACATCTGGCGCATCACCGAAGACGAGGTGACACGCACCACCTTTGCCATCTATAACATCATCAAGACTGCCTACCTCTGCATCAGCCGTTTCACCCAAGACCGCGTGGCCAACAAAGCGGCTGCCCTGACCTACAGCACCCTGCTGGCCTTGGTGCCCATTCTGGCCATTCTCTTTGCCATTGCCCGAGGCTTCGGCTTCGACAATGTGATGAAGTCGCAGGTACTGAGCGGATTCGGCGGACCGAGCGAAACCACGGAAACCATCTTCAGCTTCGTGGACTCCTACCTCTCGCAGGCCAAAAGCGGGGTGTTCGTTGGCATCGGTCTCATCATGTTGCTCTGGACGGTGCTGAATCTGATTAACAACATGGAGCTCACCTTCAACCGCATCTGGCAGGTCAAGAAGGGGCGCACCATGTTCCGCAAGGTGACCGACTACTTCTCGTTGCTGCTCATCATGCCCATCCTGCTGGTGGTGTCGGGAGGTCTCTCCATCTTCATGAGCACCATGCTGAAAAACATCGAAGGCTTCACCCTGCTGGCTCCCATCGGCAAGTTCTTGGTGCGGCTCATCCCTTATGTACTGACCTGGTGCATGTTCACCGGTCTCTACGTCTTCATGCCCAACACACGGGTCAAGCTAAAGCACGCCTTGATAGCCGGCATAATGGCCGGTACGGCCTACCAGGCCTTCCAGTTCCTCTACATCAGCAGCCAGCTCTGGGTGTCGCGCTACAACGCCATCTACGGCAGCTTCGCCGCCCTGCCCCTGCTGCTGCTCTGGCTCCAGGTGTCGTGGACCATCTGCCTCTTCGGGGCCGAACTGACCTATGCCGGGCAGAACATCCGCAACTTCAGTTTTGACAAAGACACACGAAACATCAGCCGCCGCTACTACGACTTCATCGCCATCCTCATCATGTCGCTGGTGGCCAAACGCTTTGCCCAGGGCGAAGCCCCTTATACGGCTGAGGAGATTTCGCAGGAGGGGCAGATTCCCATCCAGCTGACGCGCAACATGCTCTATCACCTGCAAGAGACCGGTCTGCTGCACGAAGTTGCATCCGATGCCAAGAATGCCCCTATCGTCTACCAGCCCTCGGTCGACACCCAGCAGCTCAACGTGGCCTTCGTGCTCGACCGTCTGGATACCCACGGCTCGGAAGACTTCAAAGTCGATACCGAGGAGACCTATAGCGGGCAGTGGCGCATCCTCCAGCAGGCTCGCACGGCCTACTACAACAGCACCCGTCAAGTACTGCTGAAGGATCTGTAACTAGCAACGACGAACGGGCTGGTTCGATTGGAAGATATCAGCTCGTCATTGGTAGTCCCCATCCCACTCTGCCTGAAACCATTCGATGAGGACGCCTTTGTAGGGGCGGACCTATGTGTCCGCCCCTACAAAGGCGTGTGTATCCTAAATCATTCGCGGAGAGTTATCCCAGCCGCTCCACCAGTTCCTCCGGCGAAAGCAGCTGCTGCTCGCCGCTCTCCATGTTCTTCAGCGTCACTTTGCCCTCGTTCAGCTCATTTTCGCCTACCAGCGCCACAAAGGGGATGGCCTTGGCGTTGGCATAGCTCATCTGCTTCTTCATCTTGCTGCTGTCGGGGAAGAGCTCGGCACGGATGCCGGCGGCACGCACCTGGCGCAGCACCTGCATGGCAAAAGCAGCCTCACGCTCGCCGAAGTTGATGAAGAGCAGGCGGGTGCCGTTGACCGCCTCCTTGGGATAGAGGTCCAGCTGGTTGAGCACGTCGAAGATGCGGTCGGCACCGAAGGAGATGCCCACACCGCTGACGCCCGACAGACCAAACACACCGGTAAGGTTGTCGTAGCGGCCACCACCCGTGATGCTGCCTATCTGCACATCGAGAGCCTTCACCTCGAAGATGGCACCCGTGTAGTAGTTCAAGCCACGCGCCAGGGTCAAGTCCAGCTCAATGGGGTTGTTCATCTGCTGCGACTTCAAGGTAGAGAGGATGTACTCCGTCTCTTCAACCCCCTTGATGCCCGTAGGACTTGCGGCCAGCACCTCCTTCAGCGTGGCCAGCTTCTCCTCGTTGTTGCCGCTGAGCAGGATGATGGGTTGCAGGCGCTCGATGGCCTCCTGACTGATGCCCTTCTCGCACAACTCGGCATTGACATTCTCCAGACCTATCTTGTCGAGCTTGTCGATGGCTACCGTAATATCGACAATTTTGTCAGCTTCGCCAATAATCTCAGCGATACCCGTGAGAATTTTGCGGTTGTTGATCTTGATGCAGACCCTCACGCCGAAACGGCTGAACACGGTGTCGACAATCTGCATCAGCTCCACCTCGTTGAGCAGCGAGTCGCTGCCCACCACGTCGGCATCGCACTGGTAGAACTCGCGGTAGCGTCCCTTCTGCGGACGATCGGCACGCCACACGGGCTGTATCTGGTAGCGCTTGAAGGGGAAGGTAATCTCCTCGCGGTGCATCACCACATAGCGGGCAAAGGGCACGGTGAGGTCGTATCGGAGTCCCTTCTCGCAGAACTTGCAGGCCAGCTTGGCCGCATTGCGGCTCAGCAGCTCCTCGTCAGTAAGGCCGGAGAAGTAGTCGCCCGAGTTCTGAATCTTGAAGAGCAGCTTGTCGCCCTCCTCGCCATACTTGCCCATCAAGGTGCCCAGCGTCTCCATGGCAGGCGTTTCAATCTGCTGGAAGCCATAGAGGTGATACACATCGCGGATGGTGTTGAATATATAGTTGCGCTTCGCCATCTCTACGGGCGAGAAGTCGCGGGTTCCCTTAGGAATGCAAGGTTTCTGTGCCATATACGGTTGATTTGTTCTAATTTTCTGTTTTTCGGGCGACAAAATTAGTGCTTTTTGACGGATTAATCGTCACGTCGGCCCAAAAATATCATCACATAATACATCAACGTGGCCAGCGAGCCGAGGGCAGCCACCACATACGTATAGGCAGCGGCACGCAGCGCATCTTCGGCCTGCGCATGGTTGAAGGAGTTGGTCATGCCGCTTCCGTTCAGCCAGACCAAGGCACGACGGCTGGCGTCAATCTCCACCGGCAGGGTGACAAAGCTGAAGAGCGTGGTGAGCGCAAACATCAGGATGCCGGCCAGCAGAATGCCCGGGAAAGCCTCCAGCAGCAAGATACCGGCCAACAGCACCCACTGCACCCATTGCGATGCAACCGACACGACCGGCACCAGCTTGCTGCGCAAGATGACGGCCGAATAGGCACGCGCGTGCTGCACGGCATGGCCACACTCGTGAGCTGCTACGGCAGCTGCCATGAAGCTCCGGCCGGAGTAGCCAGGCACGCTCAGAGTGACCGAAAAGTCCGCCCCGAAGTCGTGGTCCGGCAGTGGGCCCGCACGCGGGA
>CAMGAL010000195.1 GCA_946007445.1 uncultured Mediterranea sp. | reverse complement strand
TATTTCAGGGCGGAAGATATGGGGAATGATTTTGCTGCGAACGGTTTGTTTTTCGGCGCTGAGGAACAAATGCTTCACAGCTGAGGAATAAACTGTTCGGCGCTGAGAAGTGAACACTTCAGACGTTGTCAGCCACGATGCCGTACTGGCGCATCACGTACTCCACGAGGTGGGGTGGGAGGAGGCGCATCTGTTTCTGGTAGCCACGTTTGGCCAACTCCTCCTGGTGGGCGACCATCCACCGCGACAAGGTATTGCGACTGACACCCGCCATACGGGCCAGCTCGCTCTTAAGCATTGCTTTCATTGTAGATAGTAGTGTAGGGATTTTTTTTGTTGTAAAGATACACATTTTCAGTTAGATAGGCAAGAGTTGGTTTAAAATTTAAAATTAAAAAAATCGAAAATTTAAAATTTAAAATGGCAATGGCTTGGGTGACGCAAATGGCATATCGCAAGCGTGGGTGATTCCAGGGCGCAAGATATTGCGCCCCTACACGATACGAGATGCTATGCAACGAAATGGAGGAAGATTCTTTTTTATTGCAACTTATTGCACTTTATTGCACCTTATTGCGCGCTATGGTAGCAGATTGCACCAACGGACTTGGCGGTTGCCGTATCTTTGCAGAGTGATTAGTGGTTAGTGATTAGCTCATACCCACCCACCGTTTTTAATTTTTAATTTTAAATTTTAAATTGTTTACCTCATGCCTGTACTTTATTCTGTGAGGCAATCTACTATTGCCAACAAGGAGGGTAAGAAACTTTATCACCCTCAAGTGAAAACCACCGGTGTCGTATCTCTCGATTTGCTGGCCGAAGAGGTGGCTGAACTCTCTTCGCTCTCTACCGGCGACGTGAAGAATTCAATCGACAACCTGGTGACCGTGATGACTCGACACATGCAGAGCAGCGAAAGTGTGCTGATCGACAACCTGGGCTCGTTCTACCTCTCAATGAAGAGCGTCGGAAAGGGATTCCTCACCGCCGAGGAGGTGAACGCCAACAGCTGCCGACTGAAGGTGATGTTCCGACCCTGCACCACACGCAACTCCGACCGCACCGTGGCCACCCGCTCGCTGATCACTGGTGCTACCTTCACCCGCATCGATTCACTGCTGCCGGGCTCGGGATCGGCTGGTAGCGGGTCGGCTGGCAGCGGGTCGGCTAGTGATGGCTCGGGCGGCTCGTCGAGCGGTACGGAAACGCCTGGTGGAGGTTCGGATGCGGATATTGAGTAACTCTTTTTTTCACATCCTCACCCCGTCCCCTCTCCTTGCCTAAGGAGAGGGGTCAGCCCCATCCCAGACCCTTCCCCCTCGGGAAGGGCTCAATTGAGGCCTGCTGGCCTCAACTTTTCTGGTAAGGGCAACGAAGCCTGTGCCCCTTCGGGGTTGCCCTTCCGTGTTACGCAACAGAGTTGCGATTTTTTATTTCTTTACTTCTTTAATTCTTCTTTCTAAATGAACAAAGATACGCTGAAAAAATGGATCAATATCGTGATTACGGTCTTAACGGCTATTGCTAGCTCGCTATTCGTACAGAGCTGTTGCCGATAACCCGCTCTCATCACTAATCACTAAACACTAATCACTAAACACTAATCCCTAATCCCTTCCTCTCATGCGCCACATCTCTTTGATCATCGTTCATTGTTCCGCCAACCGTGAAGGGTCTGCGCTTCGCGCTTGCGATATCGATGCCTATCACCGCTCGCTCGGTTGGAAAGGCTGCGGGTATCATTTTGTCATCCCTACCGACGGCAGCGTGGAACGTGGACGACCGATTGAGGAGGTGGGCGCTCACTGCCGCTATCACAACAAGCACTCTATTGGAGTGTGCTACATCGGGGGCCTGGGGACGGACGGCTCCCCCAAGGATACGCGCACGCCAGCACAACGCAACGCGCTCCTTCATCTCTTGCAGGATTTGCACCGCCGTTTTCCCCAGGCCCTGATCGTAGCCCACGCTGACCTCGACCCCCGAAAACCTCATTGCCCCGGCTTCGACGTGGTGAAAGAGTATAAGGGGTGGGGCGCTATGAGTGACTGAAAGGGGAGCCTGAAGCACGCAATTTGCCACTATTTTACTCTGCGCTTATCTTACATGTGATGCTTTCTCCATTCACCACAACGGTTGCTTCCTTGGGCTCGGCTGCACGAAGTTTCCAGTCGGTCACCCTACCGTCTTTCCATGTCATGTCGACTGTGATGCCGCCACGTGTCTTGACTCCGCGAATCTTGCCAGACTGCCATTGATTGCACAAAGCGGGCAAGAGTGTTATCACTCCTTCGTGTGACTGGACAAGCATCTCAATCATACAAGCCGCCACACCATAATTTCCGTCTATCTGTAGAGGTATTTTATGAGAGGTAAACAGGTTGTCAAGCATATTGTGACAAATCAGGCCTTCCATCATTTCATGTCCCTTATTTCCGTCTCGCAGTCTGTTCCAGAGCATGCTTCGCCAGGTCCAAGCCCATGAGGTGCGGCTTTCTCCGGTATTCTTCCTGAACAACAAGGACTGCTTGGCTGCTTCAGCCAGTTCGGGAGTTCGGGTTGGTGTAATGGTGCTGCCCGGATAAACGGCAAAGAGATGTGAAGTGTGCCGGTGTTCGGTCAAAGGGTCTCGGTCAATCATCCACTCCATCAGATTACCCTTCTTACCGATACGCGGGAAATACATCCGTGAACATATCTGTCTCAGGGAGTCGGCCAAGCCCAGGTCAACACCTAATACATCAGCCGCCTCGATGGTATGTTCGAACAGTTCTCGGATAATCTCCTGGTCGTGTGCAACGCCATCTTCTCCACGAGGTCCGTGTTCGGGAGACCAGCCTAAGGGAACAACCAAGGTGCCTTCCGCTATGTCAGCCAATTCGGGATACTGTGTCACGTCCACCTCTTCATAGTTGCTGACGAAACCCTTGCCACCCTTACCGAGTGCCTTCAGGTGTTTCATCCAGAATATACTCAGTTCTCTTAACATGGGGTATCCCTTCTCCTTCAAGTATTGCTTGTCCTGGGTGAAGGCGTAGTGTTCCCAAATGTGTAATCCATACCAGGCCGACCCCGGAAGGTTGACTTGCCAGCCGTTGCCTCCAAAGGGGTTGTGTGAGGTATAGACAATCCATCCCTCATTCTCTGACGCATCCTCTCCGATGGCTTTCAAATAGTCTGTTGTAGCCATCTGATTGGGTTTGCGCATGGCCCACAAGTAATCAATCATGCTCATGTGACATTCTGAAAGGTTGGCAACCTCAGGCAGCCAGTAAACCATTTGCAAATTGATGTTGCTGTGATAGTCATTGCCCCATGGCGCGTTTACCATGCTGTTCCAGATACCTTGAAGACCCGCCGGAAGGTTTCCGCCACGTGAGGTAGAAATCATGAGGTATCGGCCATAATTAAAGATGGTCTCCTCCAAGCCTGTGTCTTGCTGGGTTTGCTTGTAATGTGCCAGGCGTTTATAGGTTGGCATGGCAGAGAGTGAGTCCGGAGATGCCGGCAATGTCAAGGCCATTCTGTCGTAGAGTGAAGTATAGTCGGACACATGGCGTTGCATGATTGCTGCAGCCGGAATGTTTTCTATGTTTTTCATCCGTTGGGCAATCTTGGTTTCCGGTTCTTCTCCCCTGAAGTTTTTATCAAAGTCCATCACATAGTTTGTCTCAACTGCAACAATCAAGTCGAGAGAGTCAGCACCGGACAAGACTATGCCTTCAGAGAGACGTTCCAAACTGCCACCATGATTTCTCACGAGGATGCGAGCCACACACTTCATACCGTTCTTCAACTCGCTCCGCATGACCATCGCATCCTGCTCTATGGTCAGTTGGTCATTGGGGCGTTGCAGTGCCATGGTCAAGGTAGCATGCAAGCCACCGGGCTTGTCGGCACTGTATCTTGCAACCATCACTTCGTCCGGATGACTTATGAAGGCATAGCTCTCGACCGTCACGCCATGACGCTTGCCACAAGCATGTACCATTCCTTTATCAAGCATAACTTCGCGACAAAAGCTTCCTTTCTCGACAGCAGACCCAAAGTCGACAATGAGGTCTCCCACCGGCTGGTCGCCACCAAACTCGTCTTCAGTAGCATCGGGGCCTTGTCCGCCATTGTATCGCTTGTCTCCCTTTGAGTTGATGGTTCCTTTATTCTGACCTCCCGACCAATAGGATGTTTCGTTCAAGGCATATCTGTCTCTACCGCTTCCGTTGAATACAGATGCAGCCATGCGTCCATTCCCGATTGGATAAGCTTCAGCCTCCCACAAACGGACAGGATTGGGATAAAGGCCTTTGGTCGTGGTCTGCGTTTCTTCATGCAGATAGTCAGTACCCTCGCCTGAATGCCATGTCTTTTTCTCTTTGGAGGGTGATTTCACACGTGGAAGTTCCGGACGCGTGTCTCCCTCAAAAAGTCCGTCGTCAATATCAGAGGTTGCACACAACTCCCTTTGGTTCTCCATCACACAGGTATAGGCCGGCGTGTCAGACCATATCCTCAAACCGTCTTCGGCTGTGTTGTTCTCTTGCACAGAGCATGCCGTCATGAAGCTCACAGTCACGAGCATGGCGGTAAAATTCAGTTTCTTCATACGTCACAATACTTCGGTAATTTTTTACCGAAAAACCTTAATTCCGCAATACTATTATAAATATAACTTTTTAAGTACCTGAGCAACAAAAAGTTGCTCAG
>CAMGAL010000194.1 GCA_946007445.1 uncultured Mediterranea sp. | reverse complement strand
CGCGGTACCCGACCGGGCGGGCATGTCAGAAAACGACCGCAAGTTTATGGAACAAGTCATGCAACTGATGGAGAAGAACATGGACAACTGCAACCTGATGGTGGAAGACCTGGTCAGCGGGCTCGCCGTCAGCCGTTCGGTATTCTTCAAGAAGCTCAAGAGCCTGACGGGATTGGCCCCTGTAGAATTCATCCGGGAGATGCGCATTCGCCGAGCCGCACAACTCATCGTCAAAGGCGAATACAGCATGACGCAGATTGCCTACATGGTGGGCATTAGCGACTCCCGCTACTTCAGCAAGTGCTTCAAGCAGCAGATGGGCATGACGCCCACCGAATACAAGGAACGGTTCAAATAGCAAAATGGCCCCTCTCGGGGCCATTCTGCTATTCTATTTCTGTCGCAAGTAGATGTTGATCGGTGTACCCGTCAGGTTCCACTTCTCGCGCATCTTGTTCTCCAAGAAGCGGCGGTACGGCTCCTTGACATATTGCGGCAAGTTAGCGAAGTAGACGAACGAGGGCACCTGGGTATTGGGCAACTGCGTGACGTA
This sequence comes from uncultured Mediterranea sp., assembly GCA_946007445.1. Classification (GTDB taxonomy): domain Bacteria; phylum Bacteroidota; class Bacteroidia; order Bacteroidales; family Bacteroidaceae; genus Bacteroides. The sequence continues at coordinate 4,233 of CAMGAL010000194.1, read as the reverse complement.
CTTGATCTTGATGTACTTGCCCTTGATCGAGGGAGGCGGATAGGCCTCGATGAGCGGCAACATCTCTTCGTTCAGGCGGGCGGTGGGGATGCGGGTCATGCGGTTCTCATACACCATACGGGCTGCCTCCAGTACCTTGAGGATGCGCTGCTTGGTCAAGGCTGACGCAAAGATAATGGGGAAATCGACGAACGGGGCCAACCGCTCGCGGATGGCCTCCTCAAAGGTCTTCATCACCTTGGTGGTCTTCTCCTCCACGAGGTCCCACTTGTTCACCACCACCACCAAGCCTTTGGCGTTCTTCTGGATGAGCGAGAAGATGTTCAAGTCCTGGCTCTCAATGCCTCGGGTGGCATCCAGCATCAGGATGCAGACATCGGCATTCTCGATGGAGCGGATGGAGCGGATGACGGAGTAGTACTCCAAGTCCTCGTTCACCTTGTTCTTCTTGCGGATACCGGCCGTATCGACCAGGTAGAAGTCGAAGCCGAACTTGTTGTAGCGCGTATAGATGGAGTCGCGGGTGGTTCCGGCAATCTCGGTCACGATGTTGCGTTCCTCTCCGATGAAGGCATTCACGATAGAGGACTTACCGGCATTGGGACGGCCCACCACGGCAAAGCGGGGGATGTCGTCATCCAGCAGTTCGACTGTTTCCTTCTTGAACTTGCTGACAATCATGTCCATCATGTCGCCTGTGCCACTGCCCGACATCGCTGAGATGCAATAAGGGTCTCCCAGTCCTAAGGAGTAGAACTCAGGGGCATTGTACTGCAACTCGTTGTTGTCCGTCTTGTTGGCAATGAGCATCACCGGCTTCTGCGTGCGGCGCAAGATGTTGGCCACCTGCATGTCCAGGTCGGTCACACCATTCATCACATCCACGACAAAGAGAATGACGTCGGCCTCTTCCACCGCCATCAGCACCTGCTTGCGTATCTCTACCTCGAAGACATCGTCCGAGTTTACCACCCAGCCTCCGGTATCCACAACCGAAAACTCACGTCCCTGCCACTCCGACTTGCCATACTGGCGGTCGCGCGTCGTACCGGCCTCTTCATTCACAATGGCCTGCCTCGTCTTGGTCAGACGGTTGAACAGGGTAGACTTACCCACATTGGGACGTCCTACTATTGCCACTAAATTTCCCATACGTTTACTCTCTAATCTATTCTCAATCCAACTGGTAACCGAAGTTCCGCAGTTCTTTGTCCGAACTGCGCCAGTCTTTGTCCACTTTCACAAATGTCTCCAGGAAGATGCTCTTCCCAAAGAACTTCTCCAAATCGCGCCGTGCCTCACTGGCCACTTTCTTCAGCGCCCGGCCTTGCTTGCCGATGATGATGCCCTTTTGCGATTCACGCTCCACATAGATGACAGCGTTGATATGAATTCTGTGGGCCTCCTCTTTGAACTGCTCCACGACCACCTCCACCGAATAGGGAATCTCCTTGTCGTAGTAGAGCAGAATCTTCTCACGGATAATCTCCGTCACAAAAAAGCGGGCCGGCTTGTCCGTCCACTGATCTTTGTCAAAGTAGGGCGGCGAGTCGGGCAAGAGTTCCTTCACCCGCTTCAGCACATACTCCACATTGAACTTGGTCAGTGCCGAGATAGGGATAATCTCCGCCTGCGGCATCAGCTCTTTCCACGCCTCGACCAGCTCTATCAGTTTCTCTTGATTGGTCTGGTCTATCTTGTTGATGAGCAGCAGCACCGGCACCGTCATTTGGCAGACCTTGCTGATAAAGTCGCCATGCTTGTCGGGAGTCTCCACCACATCCGTCACATAGATCAATACATCAGCATCAACAAGTGCCGAGGTCGAAAAGTTCAGCATCGACTCTTGGAGCTTATATTGCGGCTTCAGTACCCCCGGCGTATCCGAGAATACAATCTGCATGTCATCGGTATTGTAGATACCCATAATCCGATGACGCGTAGTCTGAGCCTTGAAGGTAGCGATGGAAATCCGCTCGCCCACCAAGGCATTCATCAACGTAGACTTGCCTACATTGGGATTTCCCACGATATTTACGAAACCGGCTTTGTGCATTTCTTGTTCTATCTATATGTTTTAGACAAAAAAACGCATCGAATTTTCATAGGATGCGTTTCTTTGAAAGTATTGATTCCGAACTTATTGCTTGGCTCTGGCCTGACCGTCGTACCCCCACTTTACGTAAACAGCTCCCCAAGTGAATCCGGCTCCGAAAGCAGTGAAAATCAGGTTATCACCCTTTTTCAATTTCTCTTCAAAGTCCCAGATGCAGAGAGGTAACGTGGCAGCACTCGTGTTACCATAGCGCTGGATGTTGATGAGCACCTTCTCATGCGGAACGTCCAAGCGATGGGCCACCGCGTCGATGATGCGCATGTTGGCTTGGTGAGGAATCACCCAGTCGATGCTATCCTTGTCCAGATGGTTCTTTTCTGCCAGCGCGGCACTGATGTCCGACATGTTCGACACGGCATACTTGAACACCGTGCGTCCCTCTTGGTAGACGCAGTGCATGTGGTTGTCCACCGTGAAATATGAAGGAGGACAAACCGAACCACCGGCTTTCATGTGCAGGAAAGGCAGACCTTTACCATCGGTGCGCAGCATCGAGTCCATGATACCCACATCCTCGGTGGTGGGTTCCAGCATAAAGGCCGCAGCACCGTCGCCAAAGATGGGACACGTGGCACGGTCGGTATAGTTCACAGCCGACGACATCTTGTCAGCGCCGACAATAATAATCTTCTTGTATCGTCCCGTACGGATAAAGTTCGCTCCCACCTCCATCAGATAGAGGAAACCGCTACAAGCGGCCTGCATGTCGAAAGCGAAAGCATTCTTCAAGCCCAGCTTGTCGCAGAGAATCGAAGCAACCGAGGGGAAATGATAGTCCGGAGTGGAAGTGGCTACCACCACCAGCTCGATGTCGTCCGGATTAGAGCCGGTGCGCTGCATCAACTGCTTGGCAGCCTTACGAGCCATATATGATGTACCCAATCCCTCTTCATTCAGGATGCGACGCTCCTTCACTCCGATGCGGGTCATAATCCATTCGTCATTGGTATCCACCATTCTCGACAACTCATCGTTGGTCAAGACATAGTCAGGCACATAGCCTCCGACTCCTGTAATTACAGCATTGATTTTTTCCATTGATACACTACATAACGACACTTAAACCGAAGCAGTCTAAAAAGGTTTGGTCTCTCCAAATCTTCTTAGACGCCTCTCGTTCAAGTATCCATTTACATAGAGACTGCGTCAATCAGACAGCAGCCTCTTTTTCAATTGCAAGCTTACCACGGTAGTAACCGCAAGCACCACATACAGTGTGGTAAACATGCCATTCACCGCAATTAGGACAGATAGCCAAAGTAGGAGCCACTGCCTTATCATGGGTTCTTCTCTTTGCAGTTCTTGTGTTAGACTGTCTTCTTTTAGGATGTGCCATTTTACTAAACTATTTATTAATTGTTATCTATTATTTTTTTCAACTCATTCCATCGGGGGTCGATAGGACGCTCGGCATCATCGTCCAGCTCCTCATCGACATCAGTATCATCTTCATCATCGGCCGTGGTACTGAGATGGGCATTCAGCTTGCGGGTCATCTCCTTGTTGCAACGGCCGGGAGCATGTACATGCTTCATGGGTATGGCCAGTACGACAAACTCAAACATGAGCCAAGCAACATTGATGGTACCTTCTTCCTCAGGCACAATAATCAAATCGTCCACCTCACCATATTCTTCACCGAACTTCACCATCAACTGGTCGCGCGAGGTGACTGGCTGCTCCATATCATCCAGACAACGGTCGCAAGGCACTATTACGGTGCCATCGGTCTGGAAATCGAGTTCAAAGGCACCAGCCGTCTTCTTCACCACCAAGCGGACCTTGACGTTACCGCGCTGCACTTCGGCGGAGTCGATGGCTTCAAAGAAAGCATTGTCCAGCTCATAGTCGTAGGCTACTACGGCACCGGGCTGAAGGGCCTTCAAGTCAATTTCATATTTAGCAAACTTTCCCAATGTCACATTTGTTTATTCGGGCGACAAAGATACGAATAATTCTCCGCATAACACAGCCAAACCAAGAAAAAATTCATTTTCAGCGCTGATTTATACGACAGTAGGCATAAAAAAAGTCCCCGACTCCAGAAAGAATCGGGGACATCAGAAAAAACGGCGGCTACCTACTCTCCCACTGTTGCGCAGTACCATCGGCGTGGC
>CAMGAL010000193.1 GCA_946007445.1 uncultured Mediterranea sp. | reverse complement strand
CCTTTACGGTTCGCGTGCTGCCAACGGTGTCATCCTGATTACCACCAAGAGTGGTAAGGAAGGCGTGGTCGAAGTGAATGTAAACTCTAAGTTCACCTCCACGTGGGTGAAGAGCCTGCCCGATACGCAGAATCAGTACAAGCGTGGTTACATGGACGACCAGTACGATGCCAACAAGAACTATCTCGGCACCGTATTCAACGACTTCAGCTACGGTTCTTGGGGTGAGAAGGTGGCCAATGCCAAGACTTACGACAACATCGGCGACTTCTTCCAGACCGGTACCATCTTCGACGAGAGCGCCAGCATCTCCGGCGGTACGAAGAACAGCAAGTTCTACCTCTCCGGCTCGTTCTACGACCAGGGTGGTGTAGTTCCTGAAACCGGCTACCGCAAGTATGCCTTCCGTTTCAACGGCGAGCAGAAGGTGGGTCTCTTCACCTTCAATGCCAGCGCCGCTTACTCCGACGCTCACACCGACCGTACGCTGACCGGCGCCGGTCTCTATGGTTCGAGTGGTAACGGTGCCCTCTATGGTGTCTATACCTGGTCGCCGTTCGACAACATGAAGCATTACCTCAACGAGGATGGCAGCCGCTACCAGATGTTCGGCGACCGTCTCGACCCGTGGGATGAGAAGGACAACCCCTACTGGATTGTCAACAAGAACCATCTGTTTGACGATACCGACCGCTTCACCGGCATGTTCAGCGTGAAGGCTGACATCACCAAGTGGTGGTTCATCTCTTATAAGCTGGGTCTCGACCAGTACACGCAGACCTCTTCCAACCGCTTGGCTCCCAACGGCGTGCTGAAGCAGGTTTGGCAGAAGGGTATGATGAGTGACAACACCACCCGCTTCCGCTACATGTCTCACGACTTCCTGACCAATGTGACGCAGAAGTTTGGTGCCCTCGACCTCAACCTCTTGCTGGGTGCCACGATGGACGAAACAAAGGTGGAGCGCGACTCGCGCATGGCTTGGAACTTCTCAGTGCCCGATTTCTTCTCCTATGCCAACGCTACGAACGACAACAAGAAGTATGCACATTCCGCTTCCAAGAAGCGTCTGGTCGGTCTGTTCGGTGAGTTCCGCGCATCATGGGACAACATGGCTTACTTGACCGTTTCCGGCCGTAACGACTGGACCTCTACACTGCCCGTCGAGAACCGTTCTTACTTCTATCCCTCAGTGAGCGGTAGCTTCGTCTTCACCGAGCTTTTCAATAAGCTGGGTTGGGACACCGGCATCCTGAATTTCGGTAAGATTCGCGCCAGCTGGGCCAAGGTAGGTAAGGACACCGGTGCTTACGAAACCGGTACTGCCCTGTGGCCTGTAGGTACTTATCTGGGTGGTAAGGTCGGTGTCGGCAACAGCTGGACCCGTGGTAACCCCTACCTGAAGCCTGAGATGACCAAATCTACTGAGATCGGTATCGAGTTGAGCTTGCTGAAGAACCGCTTGCACATCGACTACGCTTACTACACCAACGACTCTTACAACCAGATCCTCTCTCCGCGTGGCCCGCAATCTACCGGATACATCTTCTGCTCTATCAATGCCGGTAACGTATATAATAAAGGTATGGAGTTGACCATCAGCGGTACGCCTATCCAGACCAAGGACTTCGAATGGGAAGTAGGCTTCAACATGGCCGGCAACCGTGGTACACTAGACGGTCTGCCCGATGGTATGGATGTGATGTATGTAACGGATGTTCAGTATGCCGGTGCACAGGCTGCCTCTTTCAGTGGTGGCGACTTCATGGCTATTGCCGGTACGGAGTGGAAGCGCAACGAGGCCGGTCAGCTCATCCTCGACAAGAACGGTATGCCTACCTATACAACCTCTCTCTCGGCTGTTGGTAACCGTGAATCCACCTTCACGGGTGGTCTGAACAATACACTGACTTGGAAGGACTTTACCTTCAACATGTTGTGGGAGTTCCGCGTTGGTGGCGATGTGCTGAATGGTACGGCTTACGCCATGAACAATGCCGGTGTCAGCGCCCAGTCGGCCAAGTGGCGTAACGAATCCCTCACCGTCAGCGGTGTAGATGCCGATGGCAATCCTGTTTCCAACACCTGGGAGGCCAACAAGACCTATATGTTCAACGGTGTAGAGACGAGTGGTTACAACATCATTCAGAACTACTACACCACCTACTATCCGAAGGAGACGAAGAACTACATCACCGATGTCAACTCCCTGCGTCTGCGCTCCGTATCGCTCTCTTATAGCGTGCCTCAGAACTTCCTGAAGAAGATTGGTTTCGTGAAGCGTGCCTCTGTATCGGTAGCCGCTACCAACCTGTTGCTCATCACCAACTACAAGGGTGATCCCGAAGTGGCAGCAGCCGGTGCCGGTGTGGGTGGGTCATCATCCGTAGGCTTCGACTACTGCGGTGTACCTGCTACCTCTACCATGTCATTCGGTTTGAACCTGACATTCTAAACATTGTGTGGAACCATTAAAAAAACAAGAACATTATGAAATCTATCAAATCATATCTTGCGTGTGGCGCAGCCATGCTGGCTCTTTCACTGACTTCTTGCAGCGATTGGCTGGATTGCAATGTGGACCCGGAGAACCCGTCGTCTGAGAGTGCCACGTTCCAGACTCGTCTGGCGCATATCGAATTCTATACCAACAGTGCCAATCAGTTTGCGGCTTGGCGTTCGTCCATGTCGATGGGCGATTGGACCCGCTACTACAATGGTAGCACCTATTGGAGTATGTCTTTCTGGTATCCTACTGCCAGCATCGTAACCACTGCTTACCAGTGGTGGTTTGTTGGTGCATGTAGCAATATCGATGACATGTATAAGAAGGCTGTGGCAGCCGGTGCCTGGCACTATGCCGGTGTGGCCAAGGTGATTCGTGCCTATGGCTTCATGCTGATGACCGACCTTCATGGTGAGATGCCTTATACCGAAGCAGTAGGCCCGGATGAAACTCCTGCTTACGACGATGGCAAGACCATCTACCTGGGTTGCTTGGCCGAACTGGACGAAGGTATCGAACACCTGCACAAGAGTCAGGATCCTACGGTGCCGACGAAATCCTCGCTTGCCTGGCCAAGGCACAGCAGAGCAATGCCGACAACACCATCATCAACCATACCGACGACAATGGCGTGACGCACGACGTGCTGGGTTGGGACGAACCGGTGGACTACTCTCCTCTGTATTCTGTATGTGGCATGAATGGTGGCTACATGGTGACCAAGATGCTCTACGACAACTTGACCAACTTTGCCGGTTACGGTGTGGAAGACCCCCGTGCCGACAAGATTATTCCCTGGGCTTGGTCGCAGAAGTCTGACAATACACCCGAAGGAGTGAAGTTCAAAGACGGCTGGCGCCGTTCACTGGGTGTTGACATGGTGTCGAAAGAAGCTCCCAATTTGGTAGGTGGCCCGTTGCGTGCCGGTTTCAATCCCTCGAAGGGTGGTTGGTACATCGACTCTGACTCGAAAGACCGTTTGGGTGATACCATCTATGTAGAATGCACCAGCAGCTCTAAGGGCTATGCTGCTAATGTGGACTTGCTCTATCGCCGCAACGGTTCGGATGCCTCCAAGGAGTCCGGCTCCTTCTATACCCGCGTATCGTCTCCCACGTACGTAGGTACCTACGCTGAGGCTTGCTTCATCAAGGCTGAGGTGCTCTTCAACAAGGGTGACAAGGCTGGTGCTTACACAGCTTACAAGGAAGGTATCAAGGCCAGCATTGAATGCATGAACGAGAAACTGAAAGTATGGTGCGCTGAGGACGAAAACCTGAAGAAATGCCCGTCGTTCACCGTCATGGAGCAGGCTGATATTGACAACTTCCTGGCCAACGGTATCGGTACACAGGCTGACTTGACGCTGGGTAAGATTCTGACCCAGAAGCGTATCGCCCTCCACTTCTCTGTGGAAATCTGGAACGATATGCGTCGTTATGACTTCGATCCGAACCTCTTCTTGGGTTGGGGCATTCCCGCTTACCACGCTGTCAATGCCAGCGCTCTGAAGGCTATTCCCAATGGCAAGCAGTTACGTCGCTGGAAGCAGTGCTCGCACGAACTCAACTATAATGCGGAGAATCTGCAGGCCATCGGTGCCAAGGTGCCCGGTGCCAACACTTCGCTGGAGCAGTGGAACAATGCCGACGATGTATGGACCATCAACGTATGGTGGGATTCCGACCAGCAGTAATGTCACTTGACTGATAAGTTTAGAAACGAATACTCCCCCACTTGCTGTGATGGCAGGTGGGGGATTTTTTCTTCCGGCGAACATTTTCAGGTTTGATGCGGTTGTATGGATGTAACTATCTAATCCAACACCCGTATGAAAAAGTCTCTATTTTCAATCGTGCTTTGTGTGGCTGCCTCTGTGGCGCTGCACGCACAAACAGCCTTGATGGGTACCCGGGGTACCGACAATTGGTCGGTCGGGTGGAGGCTGGGCGGCACTACACCGCTGACCCATAGCGCCTTCTGGGGAGGAATGCGACCTGCCCTGGGAGTGGAACTCTCCAAACAACTGACCACCGGCTTTGGCATGACCTTGCAAGGCATGGGGTATGTCAACACCACGCAAAGTGCCACAGCTATAGATGCCACCGACCTGGCACTGCTGGGGAGGCTCTATATGCAAAACATGCTGTGGGGCTATCGGGGCCATCCGCGTTCGTTCGAGTGGACGCCTCTGGTAGGTATTGGCTGGATGCGCCACTACGAGGCATATGCTTCAGACCGCAACGACCTTACAGGACAGATAGGCGTGGATTTGCTCTTTCAGCTAGAAGGCGCGATGCGCCGGGC
>CAMGAL010000192.1 GCA_946007445.1 uncultured Mediterranea sp. | reverse complement strand
ATATATAATATATAAATATATTATATATATTATATATTATAACCATAATTTACCGGTTGCGCAGTGGATGGCAGCAAAAACATAACTGAAATCTGAAATAACTGAAATGACTGGCTCACGTAGAAAAAAAATCGTCCTGCGGAGGGAGGCGGAGAGACCTCGCGTGCGTGCGTGCCAGAGGGCGGCCTGAGGGGGGCGACGGCATGTTGAGATAAATGGATAGCGAAGCGGGGTGATGGGATGCCTCGGCTTCGCTCGGCATGACGGGTCGGTAGATTCAGTTTGGCGGCTTGTTTAATGTTTGTTTGCAGGGATGGTTAAAATGTCTTTAGAGGTCGTAACCCCCTCTTGACTGCATGGGGTGCGCGGTTGTATCTTTGCAACGTGCAAGCGAGGGGAGAACAAAAATAGTTTTTAATTTTTAATTTACAAAGTAAGACATGGCAATTAAGGTAAAAGCAGTGGAGAGAAACATCTCCTTTGAAAGTGGGGTGACGAAGTTTGCCTACGTGATGCAGCCGGAGCTGTACAGCAAGCTGACGGAGAGCAAGGTGATTCAGGAGGCCGCGATGCGTGCCGGCATCGGTCGCGGTACCATCAAGGCGGCTTGGGACGCCATCGGCGAGGTGGTGAAGGCCTGGGCCACGGAGGGACACAGCATCCCCGTGCCGGGTGTGGGAACGATGCGATTCGGCATCCGCGCCACGTCGGTGAGCTCCGTGGGCGATGTGGGCACGAACCTCATCACGAGCCGCCGCGTGATCTTCACGCCCAACGTGGAAATCAAGCGCGAGCTGGCGGCCACGCCCATCAACATCACGTGCTTCGACCGCAACGGCGACATCGTGAAGCAGGTGACTTCGGGCGACGGTGGCGTGGTGGAAGACCCTGACAACGACGGTGGCGGCAGCGGCGGTAGCGGCGGGGACCTGGACAATCCGCTGGGTTGATTCAGCTAGTTCTTTGGAACACAGAGGCACGGAGACACGGAGACCAATTTAAAATTTAAAATTTCAAGTTTCGGCTTTGCCTCAACTATAGGAGTTAAAAGGAATAACTACTTTAACTACTTAACTCCTAATAGTTTCGGTAAAACCGAAACTTGAGTTAAATTTAACAGAAATGGTTATGGAAAACGAGAAGAAGAAGTCCTTGACCTGGGACATCGTGCTGAAGGTCATCATTGCCGTGGCATCGGCCATTGCCGGCGCTCTGGGCGTGGCAGCCTGCCAGTAAACAGAAAGAATGAGGATGAATCTCGATGGATTCACCCTCATTCCTTTTGATGAGAGGATGCCTGAACAGGCTGTCCTGATTAGTTGTTCTCGGGACGGAGCTTGCGGACGGTGACGGCGGTCTGCCACATCTCGCTCTCGCGCAGAGCCTTCAGCTCGGCCTCCAGCTTCTCGCGGTAGTCGGGCTTGGAGTTGCTGTCGATGGAGATCTGGGCTTCGTTGCCGCACTTCACGCTGGCATAGAGCTTCTGTACCACGGGCTTGATGGCATCGTGGAAGGGGCCCATCCAGTCGAGGGCACCGCGCTGTGCGGTGGTAGAGCAGTTGGCATACATCCAGTCCATACCGTTCTTGGCGAAGAGGGGCATCAGCGACTGGGTGAGCTCTTCGACGGTCTCATTGAAGGCCTCAGAGGGGGTGTGGCCATTCTCGCGCAGCACCTCGTACTGAGCCAGCAGCAGACCCTGGATGGCGCCCATCAGTGAGCCGCGCTCGCCGGTGAGGTCGGAAGTGGCCTCGCGGATGAAGGTGGTCTCAAACAGGTAGCCGGAACCGATGCCGATGCCCAGGGCCAGGGTGCGGTCCATAGCCTTGCCGGTAGCGTCCTGATAGATAGCGTATGAAGAGTTCAAGCCACGGCCTTCGAGGAACATGGTGCGGAGTGAAGTACCCGAACCCTTGGGAGCCACCATGATGACGTCGATGTCCTTGGGGGGAACTACGCCGGTGCGGTCGTTCCAAGTGATGGCAAAACCGTGTGAGAAGTAGAGGGCCTTGCCCGGAGTGAGGTACTGCTTGATGGTGGGCCATACAGACATGACGGCTGCATCAGAGAGCAGACACATGACGATGGTGCCCTTCTGACAAGCCTCTTCGATGCCGAACAGGGTCTCACCAGGTACCCAGCCATCGGCCACAGCCTTCTCGTAGGTCTTGCCCGGACGCTGGCCAACGATGACGTTGAAGCCGTTGTCGCGCAGGTTGAGCGCCTGACCGGGGCCCTGAACGCCGTAACCAATGACGGCGATGGTCTCGTCTTTCAGGATTTCACGTGCTTTTTCCAAAGGAAACTCTTCACGGGTCATCACATTCTCGATAACACCGCCAAAATTCATTTGTGCCATTTTCTTTTTTTGTTTAAAAAGTTGATACTATCAATTTGTTCTTAATTTCGTTTCGTAAAGATGAGCTTGGCGCGACAGAGGGGCTCGCCGCCATCCATCTTGCGCACCTCCACCTCGTGGCATCCGGGCACCGACTGGTCCACATAGAGCCCCAGGCGGTCGCCATAGTAGCCTTCGGCCACATAGGCTATCTCGAACCGCTGAAGCAGGTGGGTGCGGAAGAGGTCGAGGGGGAAGAGGTCGAGGATGTGCTCGATGTAGCGGATGCTGTTGACGTGGCCGTTGATGTCGATGTCGCTGTAGCGGGCGGTAAACTCACCCTGCGGGACAGAGGCAGACACCTTGATGCGGCCGGGCTTGGCGATGGGGCAAGGCTGCTCGGGACAGATGTAGTCGACGATGCTGCCTCCATGCAGTGCCAGCAGGTCGGCCGGCCGGCGGGTGTTCATGCTGATCATGGCCCACACCGAACGGGCATAGCCCAGCGTGCGTCCGTCGGCTCCCCGTATGGCAAAGTTGCGGTCGGTGAAGAGGCGGTAGACATTCTCCACCCAGGTCTCGACGGCGAACTGCTCGTACTGCATAGGCATTTCCTCCAGCTCCACGGCCAGACGCGAGAGCACCCAGGTGTAGTTGTCCTCGTTGAGCTCGGCGATGCCGAAGCCACGATCGGCGGCATGGAAGCCGGCGCAGTTGAGCAGGTGGTTGCCCAGCACGCCCATGGTGAGCCTTCCCGTGAAGTCTACGTGGAAGGGTTCGGCCACAAACTCGTATCGTCCTACCTTGTTGTCCATCATGCAGGCTCCTTCTCCTCCTTGCTCCGGCGATACTTGGCCTCGCGGTCGGCCAGATACTCATTGACACGCTCGAAGCAGCTGGTGGTGATGGCCACACGGCCGGAGCGCACAAACTGCAACACACAGCCCAAGGCTGAGAGCTCTTCGTTGAGCGAGGTGATCTCTTCGCTCATGCCGTTCTTCTCGACGATGGAGAAGACGGGATTGACCTCCACAATGCGGGCGTTGTGACGACGGATGACCTTCGACACCTCGGGATTCTGCTCCAGGATGTGGGTGGTAATCTTGTAGAGGGCTATCTCGTGCTGGTAGATTTCGTCGTCGGTGAAGTAGTGGGCCTGCAGGACATCAATCTTCTTGGTGATCTGCTTGGTCACCTTCTCGATGGTGTCGGGATGGGGCCAGGCCGTGATGGTGTACTTGTGTACCCCCTTGATGGACGATGCCGACACATTGAGGCTCTCGATGTTGATCTGCCTGCGGGTGAAGACAGCCGTCACCTGGTTGAGCAGACCGGCGAAGTTCTCCGAGTGGACGATGATGGTATATAGTTTGTTTTCCATTGAAGTTTTTGAGTTTTTTAGTGATTCAGTTTGTAACTCATAGCCCGTAGCTCATCAACACTCCAGCAACATCTGGTTGACCGAGCCGCCCGGAGGGGTCATCGGCAGGACGTTGCCCTCGTGCACCACACAGGCCTCCAGCAGGAAAGGACCATCGGTGGTGAGCATCTCTTGGATGGCCTCGTGCAACTCCTTCTCGTTGAACACGCGGCGGGCGGGGATGCCGTAGGCCGAGGAGATGGTCAGGTAGTCGGGGTTGAGCATGGGCGTGAACGAGTAGCGGTGGTTGAAGAACATGGCCTGCCACTGGCGCACGTTGCCCAGGAAGTTGTTGTTGAGCAGAATCATCTTGACGGGAGCCTTCTGCTACTTGATGGTGCCCAGCTCCTGCAGGTTCATCTGCAGGCCGCCGTCGCCCATGAAGACGCAGACGGTGCGGTCGGGACGGCCGAATGTAGCTCCGATGGCGGCAGGCAGGCCGAAGCCCATGGTGCCCAGTCCGCCGGAGGTCACGATGCTGCGCTCGCGGGTGTACTTGAAGTAGCGGGCTGCCATCATCTGATTCTGGCCCACATCGGTCACCAGGATAGCCTCGTTGTGGCTGGCCTCGCTCACGGCACGTACCACCTGCCCCATGTTGAGCTCGCCGCCGGGGGCGTTGTGCAGCTCCAGGCGGATGACTTTCTCCTCCTCGATGGCCTCGTAGGTGCGGAAGCTATCCAGCCACTCGGTATGCGTGGCGGGCTGCAGCAGGGCGGTGACGGCCGGCAGGGTCTGCTTGCAGTCGCCCAGTACGGCAATGTCCACCTTCACATTCTTGTTGATTTCGGCGGGGTCTATGTCGAAGTGTATCACCTTGGCCTGGGGGGCATAGGTGGCGAGATTGCCCGTGACGCGGTCGTCGAAGCGCATACCGATGGCAATCAGCACGTCGCACTTGTTGGTATTGATGTTGGGACCCAGGTTGCCATGCATACCCAGCATACCCTTGTTGAGCGGATGGTCGGTAGGCAGGGCCGAGAGGCCCAGCAGGGTGCATCCGGCCGGGGGACCGGCCTGCTCGAGAACCGCCTTCCGCGCCGTCGGGGCATGCC
>CAMGAL010000191.1 GCA_946007445.1 uncultured Mediterranea sp. | reverse complement strand
GGCTGGGCAGCACCACCACCAGCAGTAGCAGCACCACCAGCAGCAGCACCGTCGTGACCTACGAGGTGGTCATCACCGCCCCCAATCCCGACCTGAAGCTGAAACCCCGCCTCACCGCCAACGTCAGCATCTACATCCTCGACCGCAAGGACGTGCTCAGCGTCTCGGCACGCGCGCTGCGCTTCAACCCCAGCACCGCCTTGGCCGGCCCCGACGCCACCATCCTCGACTGCTCGGCTCCCCACAAGGTATGGACCCGACAGGGCAACACCTTCACGGCCCATGCCGTAGAGACAGGCATCAGCAACGGCATCCGTACCGAGATACTCAGCGGCATTGCCGAAGGCACGGAGGTAGTGACCGAAGCCACCGTCCACAGCAACACCCCCCAACCACAAGCCGCCCAGAGCGAGAAGAGCCCCTTCGCACCAGGCCCTCCGGGTAAGAAGAAGTAAGCTATGAGCTACACGTTACAAGTAATCATAAATAGGTATGAACAGCGTCATTGAACTCCAAAATATCAAGCGAAACTTCCAAGTGGGCGATGAGACGGTACACGCCCTGCGGGGCGTATCGTTCAGCATCAGCCAAGGCGAGTTTGTCACCATCATGGGCACCTCCGGCTCCGGCAAGTCCACCCTGCTCAACACGTTAGGATGCCTGGACACCCCCACCAGCGGCGAGTACCTGCTGGACGGCATCAGTGTGCGCACCATGTCGAAGTCGCAACGGGCCATCCTGCGCAACCGCAAGATTGGCTTTGTCTTCCAGAACTACAACCTCCTGCCCAAGACCACGGCCGTAGAGAATGTAGAGCTGCCCCTGATGTACAACTCGGCCGTCAGCGCAGCCGAACGTCGCCGCCGGGCCATCCAGGCCCTGCAGGCCGTCGGGCTGGGCGACCGGTTGGAGCACAAGTCCAATCAGATGTCCGGCGGACAGATGCAGCGCGTAGCCATTGCCCGAGCTTTGGTCAACAACCCCGCCGTCCTCCAGGCCGACGAAGCTACGGGAAACCTCGATACACGCACCTCGTTCGAGATTCTCGTACTTTTCCAGAAGCTCCATGCCGAGGGACGCACCATCATCTTCGTGACCCACAACCCCGAGATAGCCCAATACAGCAGCCGCAACATCGTACTGCGCGACGGCCGCATCAAGAGCGACACCCCCAATCCGCAGATTCAAGATGCCGCAGCCGCACTGGCCGCCCTCCCCATTTCAACAGACGACTAATATAGAAGAATAGAACAGACACCATGAACGGAACGAACTTACTCAAGATAGCTCTCCGGGCGCTGGGCAACAACAAGCTGCGTGCCTTCCTCACCATGCTGGGCATCATCATCGGCGTGGCCTCGGTCATCGCCATGCTGGCCATCGGACAAGGCTCCAAGCTGAGCATCCAGTCGCAGATAGCCGAGATGGGCTCCAACATGATCATGATTCATCCGGGTGCCGACCGCATGGGCGGTGTGCGCCAGGACCCCAGCTCCATGCAGACCCTCAAGCTGGCCGACTACGAGTCGCTGCTCAACGAGACCTCCTTCCTGGCTGCCGTCAGCCCCAGCGTCTCCTCCAGCGGACAGCTCATTGCCGGCAACAACAACTACCCCTCGTCGGTGAGCGGCGTCAGCCCCGACTACCTGCAGATACGCCAGCTCTCGGTGGAGAAGGGCGAGATGTTCTCCCCCGCCGACATACAGACCTCGGCCAAGGTGTGCATCATCGGCCAGACCATCGTGGACAACCTCTTCCCCGGCGAAGACCCCATCGGACGCACCATCCGCTTCAATCAGATTCCCTTCCGCGTGATCGGCGTCCTGAAGTCCAAAGGCTACAACTCCATGGGCATGGACCAGGACGACGTGGTGTTGGCCCCCTACACCACCGTCATGAAGCGCCTGCTGGCCCAGACCTACCTGCAGGAGATCTTCGCCTCGGCCCTGACCGAAGAGCTCACCGAGCAGGCCATCGACGAGGTGACCACCCTGCTCCGGCGCAACCACAAGCTGAAGGAGACCGACGATGACAACTTCACCATCCGCTCGCAGCAGGAGCTCAGCGAAATGATGAACACCACCACCGGGCTGATGACCACCCTGCTGGCCTGCATTGCCGGCATCTCGCTGGTGGTGGGCGGCATCGGCATCATGAACATCATGTACGTCTCCGTCACCGAGCGCACCCGCGAGATAGGCCTGCGCATGTCGGTCGGAGCCCGCGGCATCGACATCCTCAGCCAGTTCCTCATCGAGGCCATCCTCATCAGCATCACAGGCGGCCTCATCGGTGTCTTCCTGGGTTGCGGAGCCTCCTACCTGGTCAACCTGCTGGCCCACTGGCCCATCTACATCCAGCCCTGGAGTGTGTTGCTCAGCTTCGTCGTCTGCACCCTGACAGGCATCTTCTTCGGCTGGTATCCGGCCAAGAAAGCCGCCCAACTCGACCCCATCGAAGCCATTCGCTACGAAGGTAGAGTTCATCCGCAGCTACATCGAGCTGATGCGCATCCGCCTGGCCCCTCATGTGCGCCTCCACACAGAGCTGCAGATAGCGCCCGACAGCCCCAAGCAGATAGCCCCCCTCATCTTCATCTCGCTGATTGAGAATGCCTTCAAGCATGGCATCTCGCCCACCGAGCCCAGCTACATCGACATCCGGCTCAGCGAGTCGGCCGACGCCGTCTGCTGCGACATACGCAACAGCAACCACCCCAAGCAGCCCAACGACAAGAGTGGCAGCGGCATCGGGCTGGAGCAGGTGCAACGCCGCCTCGAGCTCACCTATCCCGACCGCTACCAGTGGCAGCAAGGAGTCAGCCCCGACGGCACGGAGTACCACTCGCTACTGACCATCACCATGAAAAATGAAGAATGAAAAATGAAGGATGCCCCCATTTTAAATTTTAAATTATAAATTTTAAATTACAAATTGTATGCCCTTGCATTGCGCCATCATAGACGACGAGCCTCTCGCTCTCGACCTCCTGGAGAGGAACCCTTGAAACAGCAACCTGTCGATCTGCTCTTTCTCGACATCCAGATGCCCGAACTCAGCGGACTGGAGTTCTCGCGGATGATTGCCCCCCAGACCCGCATCGTCTTCACCACCGCCTTCCAGCAGTATGCCCTCGACGGCTACAAGGTCAATGCCCTGGACTACCTGCTCAAGCCCATCTCCTATGCCGACTTTCTGCAGGCCGCCAACAAGGCCCTCCAGTGGTTTGAACTCGTTGCGGCACAGACGCAGGCACAGACACCTCCTCCCGCGCCCGCCCGCGACTGCATCATCGTCAAGAGCGAATACAAGCTGGTGCAGATTGAGCTGAAGCGCATCCTCTACGTCGAAGGGCTGAAAGACTACATCAAGATTTATGAAGAGGGAGAGAGCAAACCCGTCCTCTCCCTGATGAGCATGAAGGCCATGGAAGAGATGCTGCCTGCCGACCGCTTCATGCGCGTACACCGCTCCTACATCGTACAGAAAGAGAAAATCCGGGTCATCGACCGCGGGCGCATCGTTTTCGGCAAGACCTACATACCCGTCAGCGACAGCTACAAAACCGTTTTCCAGGAGTATGTCGATTCGTGCAGTCGATAAAAAGCGACATTTCATCCACTATCTATGAAGAATAGTCGATAAAAAGCCCCCTTTTGTTGCACAATCCATCCAGAATACCTACCTTTGCATCGAACAGAGTAGGAGTTGTGAAACTCCATAGTAGAATAGTTTAGTTAAGTCTAGTTTAGTTTTTGTGTAGCCCTCCTCAGATAAGCGAATCCGAGGAGGGCTTTTCTTTAGCATAGCCCATTCTACACAAAAAACCACGGATTCGCACGGATGATGCGGATACACACAGATTATTATTTCATCCGTTCCAATCCGTGAAAATCCGTGGTTTCAAACTCATAAACTCAAAAACTCATAAACTTATAAACTCAAAAATTTACAGCCGCCAACCTCCGCCCAAAAGCCAGGTGATAGCCGTGGGCAATCGGCTCGCGGGCCACATAGTCGGGTCGCAGACCACACTCCACGCAGGTCATGGCCACCATGAGCCGCGCTATCTGCGCCGCGCCCTCGCTGGTGGTGGCCGGGAGTAGCTCCACGTGAGGGTCCAGCCCGCTGATGCGGGTCACGGAGTCCACGTACCGCGCCGTGTCGTTGCGGTCTTCGGGCGGCGCCCAGCGGCGGACGATGTTGGTCACGTTGTAGCACAGACCCTGCTTGGCCAGGTGGAAGCGATAGTTGTTCAGCAGCACCCAAGCGGCGCGGTAGCCGGAGGCGAGGGTGCGGAAGGTGACAAACTCCCGGTCGGGCTGCACCTCGGCCATCCCCTGCCAGCGGCTCTTGCCGTGGCGGATGTTCAGGGGATTGTTGTTGCGCATTCCGCGCGATGAGTTACCTTTTTCCATTTCTAGTACTAAAATTGATTTTTCGAAACTGTGATTTGTGATACTGTGATATGTAGCCTCGGTATTTCCAGCTACTGATCATGTGGCTGGTTCCCGCTTCGGAGAGTCCGGCCATGCGGCGCACACGGACGGCATCCTCCATCGTGAAGATTTCCGGCAGCGAGTCCAGCAGGTTGCGGGGCCCACGCTGGTTGCTTCGCCCCGTGTCAGTTTCAGCCAATCGGATGCCCTCGTGGAAGAATTTCATCTTGCACCACATATCATATTCCAGCGACCAGCGGATGAACTCTTCCATCGTCTTGTCCCACTTGCCGTCATTCGCCACGGTCAGCACACAAGCCTTCAGATAGGCGATGCAGACGGCGCGGAACGAGAGATTCTCATACACACGGTCTTGCGACA
>CAMGAL010000190.1 GCA_946007445.1 uncultured Mediterranea sp. | reverse complement strand
GGTGTAGGTCACGTGGGCCGTCACGTTGCCGGGGAAGTTGTTGTCGCCGTCGGGCGACAGCATGGTCAGCTGCAGCGTCTGGTCATCTTTCTGCTCGGCTTCGTAGACCTGATACTGCCAGCCGGTAGGTCCGCCATGCAGGCAGTGGCCGAAGTTGTTCTGAGGCAGCTGGATGGTTGTCCCGTCGAGCGTAATCTGTCCTTGGTTGATGCGGTTGGCATAGCGGCCTATGGAGGCGCCAAAGTCGCTCGGGATGTTCTGGTAGTCCTCCACGTTGTCAAATCCCAGTACGACATCCCTCATGCCTCCCTCTTTGTCGGGCACGAGGATAGAGACGATGCGGCCTCCGAAGTTGGTGACGCATACCTCCATGCCTGCGCTGTTCTTCAATGTGTAGAGATGAGTAGCCTTGCCGTCGATGACGGCCTCGAAGCGGGTCGGGTTCAGCCCCGACTGAGTCAGTGTAGTCTCTTGCTTAGACTGGCAGGAGGCCAATGCCAAGGCCATGCCTGCCCATACGAAAAGTCTTTTCATGTGTATGAATTTTAAAGGTTAATAAAACGATTCTGTTTTACGCCGTAAAAATACGGTTTTAATTTAGTGTAAATACGACACTTTTGTATGTTATGCAACATGTTTCAGCAATTTAGCCCATTTTCCCTATTCGTTTCATTGAAAATGGCCTATATTTGTGCCAGATAATTGTACCTATATTATAATAGTTTAATGTTATGAAGAATATGACAGGATGGGCAGCAGCCTTGGCCTTGACGGCCGGCATGAGCCTACAAGCCCAAACCAATGAGTTGACCGTTCAGGTCAAGAAGCCCGGTGCACCGATTCAATCTACGATGTACGGTCTCTTTTTTGAAGACATCAATTATGCGGCCGATGGCGGTCTTTATGCCGAGTTGGTGAAGAATCGCTCGTTCGAATTTCCCCAGCACCTGTTGGGATGGCAGAGCTTCGGCAAGGTCACTGTCCTCGACGATGGTCCTTTTGAGCGCAATCCCCACTATGTACGTCTGGCCTATTCCGGCCATGACCACAAGCAGACCGGTCTCGACAACGAAGGTTTCTTCGGCATCGGCGTACAGGCTGGCGAGGAGTATCGCTTCTCGGTGTGGGCACGTGTGCCGCAAGGCGGCAAGGGACGCATCCGTGTGGAGCTGATTGATCTCGCTTCGGCGGACGAACGTCAGGCTGTGGCTTCCGAAAGTCTGGAGTTTGAGTCTGCCGAGTGGAAGAAATACCAGTTGATTCTGAAGCCTTCGAAGACCCTCGAGCGTGCCAAGCTGCGCATCTTCCTGCGCGACAAGCAGACCGTCGATCTGGAGCACGTCTCGCTCTTCCCGGTCGATACCTGGAATGGTCATGAAAATGGCCTGCGCAAAGACCTGGCTCAAGCCCTGGCCGACATCAAGCCCGGTGTGTTCCGCTTCCCCGGTGGATGTATCGTGGAGGGTACCGAGCAGCCCGACCGCTACAACTGGAAGAACTCCGTGGGCCCGGTGGAGAATCGTCCGCTCAACCTCAACCGTTGGCAGTACACCTTCACCCACCGTTTCTATCCCGACTACTACCAGAGCTACGGCCTCGGATTCTACGAGTACTTCCTCCTTTCTGAAGAGATAGGCTCCGAACCGCTCCCCATCCTCAACTGCGGATTGGTCTGCCAGTATCAGAACAACAAGATGGAGGCCCACGTCCCCGTATGCGACCTCGACAGCTACATCCAGGATGCACTCGACCTCATCGAGTTTGCCAATGGCTCCGCCGATACGGAGTGGGGCAAGCTGCGTGCTGACATGGGGCATCCCGCACCTTTCAACCTCAAGTTCATCGGCATCGGCAACGAGCAGTGGGGTCCTGAGTATCCCGAACGCCTGGAGCCCTTCATCAAGGCCATCCGTGCCGCCTATCCCGACATCCAGATTGTGGGCAGCTCCGGTCCCAACTCCGAGGGTGAACAGTTCGACTACCTCTGGCCCGAAATGCGTCGCTTGAAGGCCGACCTAGTGGACGAGCACTTCTACCGCCCCGAGAAGTGGTTCCTCGCCCAAGGTGCCCGCTATGACAACTACGACCGCAAGGGCCCCAAGGTGTTTGCTGGCGAGTATGCCTGCCACGGCAAGGGAAAGAAGTGGAATCACTTCCATGCCGCCTTGCTCGAAGCCGCTTTCATGACCGGTCTGGAGCGCAATGCCGACATCGTTCACATGGCCACCTACGCTCCGCTCTTTGCCCATGTGGATGGCTGGCAGTGGCGCCCCGACATGATCTGGTTTGACAATCTCCGCTCCGTCCGCACCTGCAGCTACTATGTGCAGCAACTCTACTCCCACTACAAGGGCACTCATGTGTTGCCGTTGACGATGGACAAGCAGCCCGTCACCGGTGCCGAAGGCCAGAACGGCCTCTTCGCCAGTGCGGTGGTAGATAAGAATACCAATGAGATTATCATCAAGGTGGCCAACACCTCCGACCGTCCGCAGCCCCTGAAGCTCACCCTGGCCGGCATGAAGAAGAACGCCACCCTTACCTCTGGCCGCTGCATCAAGTTCAGTTCGCCCGACCCCGATATCGACAATACCGTCGACCAGCCCAATCGTGTCGTACCGCGCGAGGCCCCCATCGAGGTCAGTGGACAGGCTGTAGAGACCACGCTGGAGCCTCAGACCTTTGCCGTGTATATCTTGAAGTAAGATTCTGAGTTCACATCACACTATGTGTGAAACCATTTGAATATGAAACCTTTGTAGGGGCGAACCTGTGTGTCCGCCCCTATTTCTGTATGCTCATGCCGAGCATACAGAAATAGGTGGCTATGCCAATCGGCATAGCCACCTCTCTGTTGGTACACCCTCAGGGACTCGAACCCTGGACCCACTGATTAAGAGTCAGTTGCTCTACCAACTGAGCTAAGGGTGCATCGTTTTTTGTTTGCGGGTGCAAAGGTAGATTTTTCCTTTGATTCAGCCAAACAATCGGACGACTTTTTTCGATGAAAAGGCCGATTATTCTCTCTGAAGGAGGTTACTCGAACTCGTAGAGCTCCGATGGCGTGGTGCGCTTCAGCGCACAGAGCTGCACATCCTTGCCCACGATGATGCCCCGCTGTCGCAGTTCCCACTCCACAGTCTTATAGGCCAGTTCGGGGTGATTGTTGTCCTTGCTGAGGTGGCAGAGCCAGATGTAGCGCAGCCCTTCGTGGAAGTGCTCGGCCAGGAATTGGGCCGTGACGGTATTGCTCAGATGTCCCGTGCGGCTGGCGATGCGCTCCTTCAGATGCGGAGGATAGGTGCCCATGCGCAGCATCTCCTCGTCGTAGTTGGCTTCGAGGATGAGGTAGTTGGCCTGCACGATGTATTGGGCAGCTACGGGAGTGATTTCGCCCAGGTCGGTCAGGAAGCAGAATACCTTGCCGTCTATCTCGATGCGATAACCCACGTTGTCGGTTCCGTCGTGAGGCACCTCGAAAGACTCAATCCGGAAATCCTCTATCTGCAACGGCTCTCCCTTCTCCAGCGGGCGGGCCGAAGTGACCAGCTTCTCGGTCATGCAGTAGCTGCGGCTGATGCCTTCGTGGGTGAGGGCAGTGGCATAGACCGGAATATGGAGCTTCTCGCCCCATCCGCCCACGGCCTTGATGTGGTCGGCATGGTCGTGGGTGATGAGTACGGCTCGGATGGTTTCCACCCCGATGCCCACCTCCTTCAAGGCCTTTCGTGCGGTGCGCACAGCCAGACCGGCATCAATCAAAATGCCATATTGTTCGGTGCCCAGGTAATAGCAGTTTCCGCTGCTGCCACTTGCCAGGCTTATAAATCGGATTTTCATTGTTTCATCTGTTTTTTGAGCCGGCAAAGATAGTGCAAATCGAATGCAGAACAAAATAAGCTTGCTTATTTTTTATGCTAAGATGCAGCCTATCTTATCCAAAGATAGTGCAAATCGAATGCAGAACAAAATAAGCTTGCTTATTTTTTCTCTTTCTCCCTATCCATACGCTGCGTCACCCGGGCAAAAATCAGCAGGGCGATGGCAGCAATCAGGCCAATGGCTGCGAAGTAGTACCAGATGTAGTGGGCGTTGACACTGGCAGCCTCCCAAGCCTCGCGTGTCTCGAAGAGGGCAGGGTCGGGGCAATACTTCGTGAGCAGGATGCCCGACAGACCGAAGCCGAACACCGACGACAGGAAGGAGTCGAGGTGGCTGAATCCCAGGTACATGCCCTCCTCGCCCTTGGGCGCCTGCAGCGAGAAGTACTCCAGGTAGCGGGGCGAGATGAAGCACTCGGCCAGTGCCTGCACCATGATGCCCACAATCATCATCAGCGTGATGTTGCTGATGCCGAAGAGCAGGCTCTCGCTGCCCAGCAGGTTGCCGCAGGCCATGAGTAGGGCCGACAGGGGGATGAGGAACATGCCGATGTTGATGGACGTGAGGGCCGACCGCCGGGCCATGCACCGCGTGATGAAGTTGACGCACACCACCACGATGAAGGGATTGACGTTGGCTATCCACCCCGGCTTGGCGCTCTCGCCGGCCATGCGGATGACGTACTTGGGCATCGTGGCGTAGAGCTGCTGCTGCACCATCCAGAATCCGGTGACGATAAGCACCAGCATGAGCAGGCGCCCGTTGGTGAAGATGCGCAGGAATCCTCGGCCTATGTCGGCCATGCTCTTGCCCTCGCCGGCGCTGTGAGCCGAGCGGTAGAGGAACCACACGGCCAGCAGGGCACCCAGTGTCATGGCCGCGGAGAAGTAGTTGATGTAGATGTAGGCATGAAGGCCGATGGCCTCACGCAGGGGGTCGATGATGGTCTTGCCGGTGAAGGACCCCAGATTGACAATCATGTAGAAGATGGAGTAGCCGCGGGCACGA
>CAMGAL010000189.1 GCA_946007445.1 uncultured Mediterranea sp. | reverse complement strand
CCGCGCCCTAAGCCGCCTGGCTCGCCCCCAACGACCTATCCACCTGGCTGTACGGCATCCGGTGGTTCACCTGGCACAGCGAACGAGACGGCTGGCGCCACATCTACCGCGTGAGCCGCGACGGCAAGCTGATGCAGCCCATCACCCACGGTGAGTTTGACGTCATCCAAGAGGTGGGCATGGACCGCAAGAAGGGAGTCGTCTACTTCATCGCCTCGCCGTACAACTTCACCCAGCGCTACCTCTACCAAGCCAAGCTCACCGGCAAGGGAGAGGCCAAACGCCTGAGCCCCATCGCCCAGAGCGGACAGCACCGCTACAGCCTCTCGCCCAACGGACGATGGGCCATGCACACCTTCAGCAACGCGCAGACTCCTCCCGTCATCGAGCGCATCAGCCTGCCCGACCACAAGCGGGTGAAGCTCATCACCGACAATGCCCAGGCACGCCGGGAGTTTGAGGCGCTGGGGCTGCAGCCCAAGGAGTTCGTCAAGGTACGCTCCGGCGAACTGCTGCTCGACGCCTTCATGATCAAGCCCGTCCACTTTGACCCCAGCAAGAAGTACCCCGTCATCATCGATGTCTATGGCGAACCGGCCAGCTCCACCGTGCAGGATGTATGGACAGGCGGCAGCGCCTGGCACCAGTACCTCGCCAACCTGGGCTACATCGTGGTGAGCATCGACAACCGCGGAGCCAACACCCCTCGCGGACGCGAGTGGCGCAAGTGCATCTATGGCGAAGTAGGCACCTTTGCCTGCCAAGACCAGGCACAGGGCATCCAAGACCTGGCCCGTCAGTACTCCTTCATCGACCTGAGCCGCGTGGGCATCACCGGCTGGAGCGGCGGCGGCAGCCAGACGCTGAACTGCATGTTCCGCTACCCCGACGTGTTCCATACGGGCATCGCCGTGGCCTTCGTGTCCGACCAGCGCCTCTACGACACCATCTACCAAGAGCGCTACATGAACACCCCGCAGGCCAATCCCGACGGCTACCGCAAAGGCTCACCCATCACCTACGTGGAGGGACTGAAGGGCAATCTGCTCCTGATACACGGCACGGGCGACGACAACGTGCACTACCAGAGCTGCGAGATGCTGGTGAACGAACTGGTGCGCCACAGCAAGATTTTCTCCCAAATCTCCTACCCCATGCGCACGCACAGCATCAACGAGCGCGCGGGAACCCCCCTCCACCTCCGCAACTCCAAGGCCCACATATCCCAAATAGGACTTCAACAACTTGCAACGGCTGTTCTGGCGGAGGCGGCGGATGGCCTTCTCCTTGATCTGGCGGACACGCTCGCGTGTGAGACCAAACTTGTCGCCGATCTCCTCCAGCGTCATCTCCTGCTGGCCGATGCCGAAGAACATCTGGATAATCTCCTTCTCGCGGTCGGTCAGGGTAGAGAGGGCGCGGTCTATCTCACGAGCCAGCGACTCATTGACCAGCGAGCGGTCGGCCATCGGAGAGTCGTCGTTGACCAGCACGTCGAGCAGGCTGTTGTCCTCACCCTCGACGAAAGGTGCGTCTACGGATATGTGGCGACCCGAAACCTTCAGCGTATCTGAAATCTTATCGACAGGTATCTCCAGTTCCTCGGCCAGCTCCTCGGGCGAGGGACGGCGCTCGTTCTCTTGCTCGAACTTGGAGAATGCCTTGCTGATCTTGTTGAGCGAGCCCACCTGATTGAGCGGCAGACGCACAATGCGCGACTGCTCGGCCAGAGCCTGCAGGATGGACTGACGGATCCACCATACGGCATAGCTGATGAACTTGAATCCGCGCGTCTCGTCAAACTTCTCGGCAGCTTTGATCAGGCCTAAGTTACCCTCATTGATAAGGTCGGGCAGACTCAATCCCTGATTCTGGTACTGCTTGGCCACCGACACCACGAAACGCAAGTTGGCACGTGTCAGCTTTTCCAGCGCCACACGGTCACCCTTACGGATGCGTTGAGCCAGTTCCACTTCCTCCTCGACGGTAATCAAGTCCTCGCGCCCGATTTCCTGCAGATACTTGTCGAGAGAGGCACTCTCTCTATTGGTGATACTCTTAGTAATCTTTAGCTGTCTCATCTTTCAAATAAACAATTTGGGCTGCAAAGTTACAACATATTCCGGAAATACATAAATTTTCGGAAGGTTATTTTTTAGCGGCCTCTTACTCCTGCGACAGGTCTACGGCAAAGTTGCCCCGCTTGCCACTGGGGAAGATGCCGGTCAGGAACAGCACCTGGTCGGGCGACTTCACGGCCTGCTTCATGACAGACTCCAGGTCGCTCACGCTCTTCAGCTGCTGGCCGTTGGCCTTGAGGATGATGAAGCCCTTGCGGATGCCTGCTTCAGCCATCTTGCCACCGCTCACTCCCGTCACCTGCAAGCCGTAGCCCAGGTTGAGCTGGCGCTTCAGTTCGTCGCTCACGGGCTTGAAGGCAGCACCCAGGATGTCCATACCGGCCTCCTTCACCACCTTGGTCGTGCCTTGCTCGTTCTTGAGCACCACTTCTACCACCTTCTGCTTCTTGTCGCGCATCAGTTTCACCTTCACCTTGTCGCCGGGACGATACTTGGCCAATGCCTCCTGCAGGTCGGCAAACTTGTGAATCTCCTTGTTGTCGATGCCGATGATGACATCGTCCACCTTGATGTCGGCACCGGCTGCCGAACCACCTTCAACCACTTCGCCTACCAGCAATCCGTCGATGACGCCAAACTTCTCACGAGCCTCCTTCTTGATGTCGCTCAGGCGCTTGCCTGTCTTGTCGGCCACCTGCGTGTCGCCCGGCTCCTCGACCAGCGAGGTGACGGCTACACCCAGCTTGACGCGCTGCACGGTGCCATACTGCATGAGGTCGGCCACCACCTTCTTCATGATGCTGGTGGGGATGGCAAATCCATAGCCCGTGTTAGAGCCAGTGGGCGAGAAGAGGGCGGCATTGATGCCGACCAGCTCGCCGGCGGCATTGACCAGCGCGCCACCACTGTTGCCCTGATTGATGGCGGCATCGGTCTGTATGTAGGACTCGATACTCTGCTTGCCATTCTGCTGCCCCATGCCGAGGCCACGCGCCTTGGCACTGACAATGCCGGCCGTCACCGTAGAGGTCAGGTTGAAGGGGTTGCCCACAGCCAGTACCCACTCGCCCACCTTCAGGGCATCGGAGTCGCCCACGGGGATGGTGGGGAAGTCATCGCCCTCAATCTTGAGCAGAGCCAGGTCGGTCTCCTCGTCGGTACCGATGATGCGTCCCTTGAGCTGGCGGTTGTCGTTCAGCGTGACGCTGATTTCATCGGCACCGGCTATCACGTGGTTGTTGGTCACGATGTAGCCGTCCGACTTGATGATGACACCCGAGCCGAAGCCGGTGCGTTCCGGAGTCTGCACCTGACGGCGTTGCGTGCCTCCACGACCTCCGAAGAACTCGCCGAAGAATTCAGAGAAGGGGTCCTGCACCTCCACCTCCTGAATCTTGGAGGTCTGGGTGGAGCGGATGTGCACCACGGCATGAACGGAACGCTCGGCAGCCACGGTCAGGTCCACGGGCTGCACATTCATGGCCGACAGCCCGGCATATCGGGCACCCGTCGTGTCTTGGTTGAAGAGTGCCTCGAAGGAGTGGGCCGAGCTGCTGCCCTCCATCATTCTATAAGAGGTGAAACCTGCTACGCCTGCGCTGAGGAGTACCGTGGCGGCTGCTCCCAGCAAGATTTTAGTTGTCTGTTTCATACATTATCAATCTTTAAAATGTTAATTTGCACGTTTTGTTTAACTTTTCGGTGTTAAAAAAACGACAAAAAACAGACACTTCTTCTCTTTGTCACTCTTTTTTCTTCTCTTTTAACGGAGTAGATTCTGAGCTTAACAGCGCTTAACGGCGCAGCCTGCCATTTTAGCATTCCTATACGCAGCCCGAAGTGTTAATTCAGGTACTCTATCTCCATGTCATAATCCCACTGGGAGAAGTAGAGGTTGCCTCCCTCCCACTCCACTTCGCCACGCTGGAAGTCCACCGTCTCACTGCGCGGATAGTGCTTTTCGGGCACGAGGGGCATCCCATAGTCCTGGTTCACCACCATGCGCCAGGCGTCGATGCCGCCGAGGAAGAACCACTCCTCGTCCGTGTTGCGGGCAAAGGTCGGTATGCCAAACGACTGGTCCACAGGCACCCAGCCGATGCCTTCGAAGTAGATTTCCGCCCAGTCGTGCATATTCCATTCGCCCGGATGGAGCATGAAGCCACTCTGGAAGTGAGCCGGAATGCCACTGAGGCGGCAGAGCGTAATGAAGAGCAGAGAGACCTGGCCGCAGTCGCCGTGCCCATTGTCGAGCACATATTCGGGGATGTTGTCGAGGGTGGAATACTCGCGAGCCGAAGCCCAGGGGAAGTGGTCGTTCACCCAGCGGAAGATGCGGCGTGCCCGGAGCAGAGGATTCTCTTCGCCAGCTGTCAATTTGGCAGCCAACTCACGCAACCGGGGCGAGAAGCGGATGTGCCGCTCGCGCTCGGCGGTGTAGGTGCGATAGAGCTCGGTCGTGGTGTCGTAGGGCTGGATGTCCTCCGGCTTCAAGTTGTGCCACTCGGCCGAAGTGGTCATTTCGAAGGTTTCGGAGAAGACCGTCGGCATTCCGGCCACGGCACGCTGCTGCATGTAGAGCGTGCTGTGCTGACACTCGGCCGGCGAGAAGAGGTAGTCCGGCTGGCTGGTGCGCAGCAGCTTCACATCCTGCTGCCGCTTCACGTCGCTGCGCGGATAGGGCAGCCAGCAGCGTATCAGTTCGCCCGCCGGCACGGCGTTGGAAACTACCGTCAGCGTATAGGTGATGCGCACACGCTAAGCGGTCAAGCTGGGGGTCCCCAGCTCGTTGACAGCCCGGGAGACGTCGGC
>CAMGAL010000188.1 GCA_946007445.1 uncultured Mediterranea sp. | reverse complement strand
AATTTTAAATTTTTAATTATTCATTGAATAATGGTTCTTGACTCCCAACAAATGACCCAACTCGTGCAAGAGGTGCGCGAAGCCCTGCTGCAAGAGGCGCAGGGCGTGGGCGACGTGGAGCGCGTCAGCTCGCTGGACAACCTCGTCTCCCTGCCCGCCCTCTGGCTGAGCGGATCCGTCGAGAAGGTGGTCGAAGCGCCCCTGGAACTGCTCTCCCTGCCGGCCGTGCAGGCCGCAGCCGACAGCCGAAAGGCCACCGCCGATGCAGCCTCGGCTGCCGTGGTGGCACAGAGCGCCGCCGACCTGGCCGACAGCCGCCGCACCGGGCTGGACGCCTCGCTGGAGCGGACGGACAGCGCCACCCGCGAGGCCCTGCTGCAAGGCACCCGCGCCGATGCCGCCGCCACCCATGCCGAGGGGGCGAAGATGCACGCCCTGCTCACCGCCTCTTGGCTGATGCAGGAGCTCATCCGCGGCACGGTGGCCCTGCTCGACATGGAGGCGCAGACCGATGCCGCCCGACAGCTCGACGCGCTGCTGGCCGACCGCCTCGTGGTGACCGCACAGACCACTGCCGAGGCCGTCGCCGCCATCGACGCCCTGCGCACCCTGCGGCTGGAGGTGGCTACCGCCACCGCCCGGGCGCTGGAGCATACCGACACCGCCGCCCTGGGCAGTGCCGAGGTGCAAGCCCTGCTGGCCGTGAGCCGCACGGTGCTGCGCGTGGTGCGCGAGGCCAACGCCCAGACCGACCGCCTGCTGCGCGAGACCACCCTGCGACTGGGCGAGGCCGACGTGCGCCTGCTCCGCCTCGATGCCTGGGACGACCTGCTGACCTCCGCCAAGCGCGAGGCCGACATGGCCGCCACCCGGGCTGACGAGCAGCTGTCCGGCATCGAGCAGGCCGTACTCCAGGCAGAGCAGGCCACGCAGCTCAGCCGCGAGGCCACGCAGGACACGCGCCGCGCCACCACCGAGGCCACCGAGGCCGAGCTTGATTGCCGCGCATCCACCCTGCAAGCCCTGCTGGCCACCGACCATGCCGAGGGCGCTGCCATCCGCGCCAATGAGTCCGCCGCTGGAGCACAGAGCGCCAAGCGGGAGGCCGACGTGGCAGCCACCCGCGCCCTCGCCGCCGAGCAGGCCGCCCTCGACGCCACGAAGGCCGCCTCCCAAGCCACGGATGCAGCCACCGAGGCCACCGCCGGAGCCTGGGATGCCCGGGCGCAAGCCCTCCATCTTCCACTGATACATGGCGACACCTGGTGGTTGTGGGACGTAGAGACGCAGCAGTACGTAGACAGCGGCAAGGCCGTCAACAGCCAGTTCGTCCTGACGCGCGAGAACGTGGAGCAGGTGCTGACCGGACTGGTAACCACCCACCGCCACCCTGCCTACACCCCGCAGGTCTACGCCGAAGCGCCCGACCTCGCCTCGTTGGTGTCCTATACAGACACGGACGGAGAGCATACCTTTGCCCTCGGCAACGACATCTACATCGCCGACCCCACCGAGCCCTCCGGCTACGCCCTCTACCGGCTCAGCCCCACGGCCGACGGACAGCAGTGGATGCGCCTGCCGCAAGCACAGGCCGGCTACCGGTTCCTGCTGGTGAAAAACTAAAAAACTCATAAACTAAAAAACTCAACATGAGCGAACTTGGAACAGGGCTTATTGCCCAGATATACATTGACAGTGCACACGCAGGCGGTACGCCCGACTTCGAGGTATCGTTCTACGTCTATCCCTCCCAGCCCATGCACTTCCGTCGGGCCGAACTCCTCCACCGCCAGGTGGACGGAGTGGACCTCTGGTATGCCCTGCTGGACACCCGCAGGCTGGGCCGCGGACGGCTCATGTGCCGCTTCCGCCTCCAGGAGCCCTCGGCCTACTGGCCCGGAGGCTCGCGCCCCGTGGTCATCACGCAGGACACCGGCCGCTTCATCGGCTCGGCCCGTCCTGCCGGCTACCGCACGCCCCCACGCCCCGACTACGTAGAGGGCTACTGCCCCGAAGTGACCTTCGTGGCCGAGGTGCCCGCCGAGAGCGGCGAGATGCCCCTGCCACCGGGCGGACAGAATACAGTCTATGATGAGGAAACGGAAACGCTCATCATCGGCTGACATCAGACAATCAGTTTCCGATTAACCTGCTAAAACCAATTATCATTATGGCAGATTTGACAGTTAAAAACGCCAAATTCATTATCATTGGCGGAGTGAAGTACAATGTGGGCTGGTCGAAAAACGACCTGACCGACGAGTTGAAGGCCAAGCTCGAGGGCATCGCCGAGGGCGCACAGGTCAACGTGATCGAGAAGATCAAGCTGAACGGTGCCGAAGTGTCCGTACAGGAAAAGACCGTAGACCTGGGCAACCTCCAGAAGGCCCTGACCGTAGGCGCAGGCCTCTCGCTGGACGCTGAGGGCAACCTGGCCATCACCTACGACCACACCGCCTTCAAGCTGGTGGACAGCCTGCCTGCCGCTCCTGCCGCAGGCGACGAGAACCGCATCCACGTCGTGGCCGGTGCACAGACCGAAGAGGGCAACCTCTACTCCGAGCACATCTACGTCGGTGGCAAGTGGGAGAAACTGGGCGAGTTCAAGGCCGCCATCGACCTCACGCCCTACCTCACCAAGGCCGAGGCCGAACAGACCTACGTGGCCAAGGTGGAGGGCAAGGGCCTCTCGACCGAGGACTACACCACCGTCGAGAAGAGCAAGCTGGCCGCCATCAGCGAGGGAGCCAACAAGGTGACCTTCGACTATGACGAAGACTCCGAGACGCTGACCATCGTCACCGCGTAATCGACGAGCCAACCTGTAGGGGCAGACCTGCGTGTCTGCCCAATTTTTAATTCTTAATTTTTAATTATTCATTGAACAAATGGCCAACGTACAAAACATCAACCTCAACGGCACGAAGCTCTCCATCGCCGGCACCGAACCCATCTACGCCGAGCTGGGCGTCTCGCTGGAGCGATTCGCCACCCTCTTGAGCCGCGACGCCTACACCCCCATCCTTGACGAGGCACCCACCTCCGCCACCACCACCTACACCGACACCGACGGTAGCACCAACACGTTTGCCATCGGACAGTCGGTAGTCTATCCTGACCCGGACAGTGACGACGGCTACGGAATCGCTTTCCTGAAGGCTATCCTCGAAGACGGTTCCCGTGTATGGGGAGCCGGTGGAGGAGGTAGCGGTGATACGCGCGAGAAGGTGCGCATCATGCTCATCAGCGACCAGTCGGATAGCGACCCGAACCTGATTGGGGCAACAGTTGTGGTACATGACAACACCATGGATGAGGATGTGCTGAATACCACTTGGCAAGGCGAGGAGCTTCTGGCCAAGGTGACGGCGCTCTCTGAGTACACCATCACCGTAGGCAACGTGAACAGCTATTCCGCACCTGCGCCAAAGACCTTCACGGCAGCCATCGGGTACGACCGAAGTGTTTCGTTCGCTTATGTCTACTCGGCTGTCAAGGTAAACATCCAGAGCAACCAGTCGGCAGACGAGGCGATTTCCTCCGTGAAGGCGACTGTCAGCTTCGGAGAAACTTCCATAGAGGTAGCCCACGGAGAGACCGTTGGTATTCCGACAGACCAAGAGGTGACTATCTCTTTCCCCGACGTGGATGGATATAAGAAGCCTGAGGATATTGTGTTTACCAACAGTGCCGGGGGCTTGCAGGAGAAGAGCGGCACCTACCAGACCGAACTGCTGACGGTCAATGTGACATCTGACGGTACGCCGTCCGGTTATGTGCTGACCATCGGAAGCCTCGGTACACAGACGGAACAGACGAAGACTTGGAAGGTGCCTTACGGAACCAGCGTCACCGTATCAGCGTCTGATGTGGAGGGGTATACCACACCGGCTTCGCAGACATTCACCGCTGGAAGCGTCAGCCGCACCATTACGATGAACTATGCGAAGATTGTGGCCATCGATCTCTCCATGCAGGACATTCACGGTGTATCGCTCTCCTCGCGATCCACAGCCAACTGCTATGTGGTGAAGCGGGCGGGTACCTACATGTTCCCGCTGGTGTACGGCAACGCCATCAAGAACGGCGCGACCAACTCGGCTGCCTATACCAAGAACAGCGGTTCGTACAGCCATGCGTTCGTCAATCACCTGGACGCACAGATCACCTCTCCCTACATCGAGGACCATTCGGGTTGCACGGCAGCAGATGTAGAGTTGAGCATTGCCGACACGGATGGCCTGTTTACCGACATCTCCTTGATGGCAGGCAGCACGTGCCGGTTCGTCAAATTCACCGTTACATCCGTACCTTCGGTCGGAGCCAACGGCGTAATTTCCATCAAAGACAGAAACGGAAACGTCATCTGGAGCTGGCACATCTGGCTTTGGGAGGACGACCTTACTCCCGTAGAGATTACCAACAGCGGCGGCGTGAAGTATAGCATCCTGCCCGTCAATCTGGCCTCCAAGTGGGACGACAGCTCGAAGACTCGCATCAAGAACTGGTTCTACCAATGGGGCCGTTCGGTTCCGTTCCTCTGTCCGTCGGCTTACAACTCTACGACAGACCATGCTTCCTACGGAGCGAAGTCGCTTGTGAAGGCATCCAAGGCCAGTACCATCGGACAGGGTATTAAGAACCCGACGACGTTCTACTATAACAGTTCATCACCTTATAACTGGTTTGGCTCGTCCAGCTACTACAACCTGTGGGATGCCAACTGTACCGACACAGGATATAGCGACAACACGGTGGTCAAGACGGTGTACGACCCCTGCCCGGTGGGATTCAAGATGCCGAACGGCAATACGTTCACTGGATTCGGAAGCGGTTCATCAGTCAATGCCGTAGGCAGTTTTGATGCCGGCTATAAGTTCAAGCGGAATAGCTC
>CAMGAL010000187.1 GCA_946007445.1 uncultured Mediterranea sp. | reverse complement strand
GGGCGGAAGAGGGGACGCACCACCAGCTGCAGGGGGCGGTGGGGAGCCAGCCATTCGTCCAGGGGAGAGAGGCGGAAGGAGGCTACGCCGCTGCAGAGCTCGCTGCCCGTGTCGCCATGTGCCTGGTGACGCAGTTCAAGCAGGGGAGGCTGCCCCGCCTGTTGCCGGGCTAGGGGGAGGACGGCCCGCAGGGAGTGGGCCGCGAGGTAGCGGCGGTCGCCCATCACCTGGTAGCGGATGTTCAGATAGCCGGCCGACAGCCAGGCCTCGCCGATGCTCACGGGGTCGTGGCCCACGGTATCTGCCGGCTGGGAGGAGAGTGTGTCGGCATCGAGCGTCAGCATCGGCTCGATGCGGTGGAGGTAGCCGGTATAGGTGTCGGGCTGCACGGTCCAGGGGGTGAAGATGACGATGGCACGCTGTCCCTCTACGGGATGGAAGCCGCTCACTGCGCTGGTGTCGGCAGGCAGGAGGCGGTGGCCTTCGTCGAGGTCGAAGCAGTAGCCCGAGGGGGTGAGCAGGCGCAGGGTGCCGATGGCCAGCAGCCGGCCCTGCTGGGAGTTGCCTACGCTGTTCTGCAGCTCGTCGCTCTCCTCCAAGGAGCAGGCGGTGAG
Source organism: uncultured Mediterranea sp. (assembly GCA_946007445.1). Taxonomy (GTDB): domain Bacteria; phylum Bacteroidota; class Bacteroidia; order Bacteroidales; family Bacteroidaceae; genus Bacteroides. The sequence continues at coordinate 4,285 of CAMGAL010000187.1, read as the reverse complement.
GGCGGCCAGGGCGGCGAGCACCCATACTCCTGTCAGGAGGAGCCTCAGCGGGCGGCGGTGGTATGAGGGTCGATGTCTATTCATGCGGGTCAAATATGGGTGGCACGTTTCTGCCAACAAAAATAGGAAAAAATGGCCAATACTGCATCGACAAGGGTTAAAGAAATCAAAAAGCGATTTTCTTTCCTTCGCGATGCAGTATTTTTGCCCTCCGCCCATTTATGTGTACGGGTAGACAAGTAGTGAAGAACAGGAATACCAGCAATGATGGAAGAACAGGAATTGGCCGAGCAGTGCCTACGGGGCGACAACCGGGCCCGCCAGCAGCTCTATGAGCGATATGCCGCACATCTGTATGGCATCTGCCTGCGCTATGTCTCCGACCGGGACACGGCACAGGACCTGCTACACGACGGCTTCCTGCACATCTTCCGCTCGATGAACAAGTTTCAGTGGCGCGGACCGGGCTCCCTGGGGGCGTGGATGGACCGCGTCATGGTGAACCAGCTGCTGCAGTACCTGCGCAAGGAGCAGCCCGTGGAGCGGGTGGAGTATCTGGAGCAGCTGCCCGACGTGGAGGATGAGGCGGACTGCACCCTGGCCGAGGCCGTGCCACCCGAGGTGGTGATGGAGCTGGTGAGGCAGTTGCCGACCGGCTATCGCAGCGTGTTCAACCTCTATGTGGTGGAGGGCAAGTCGCATCGGGAGATAGCCTCCCTGCTGGGCATCCGTGAGAAATCTTCGGCCTCGCAACTGGCGCGTGCCAAGAGCGTGTTGGCGCAAGGCATACGCCGGTGGATGGAGGAAAATGGTACGAAATGAAAGGAACTGGATTATGAAGAAGAATGACGAACAAGCGTGGAAGACAATAGGGAGCAAGCTGCGCTCTTATGAGGAGCCGGCACCGGCCGAGGGGTGGAGCCGCTTGGCCAAGGAGCTGCAAGCCGACGAGCCGGCACCGGTGCGCCGCCTGTGGGGGGTGCGCCCTGCCGTGCGCTGGGCCGTGGCCGCCGTGCTGCTGGGCATCGCTGTCACCATCGGGTGGCAGTGGCAGGGGGCGGAAGCACCGGCCGAAAGGCTCGCAGAGAAGGTGGCTCTCGAAGTCCGGCAGCAGGAGCCGGGGGTGGAAGCGCCCTCCAGGCACTCCCTGCTGGCCGTAGCGGAGCAGCAGCCTTCGGAGCCCTCGACGAGGGTCGTGCGCCGTGGGGACGACATCGTCCTCCGGGCAGCGACCCTACACAGCCATCCGGCAGCCGTAGAAGTGGCTGCGGCGGAGGAGGAAGAAGAGGCGATGGCCGAAGCCGCCGCGGAGGAGGAGAAAGCGACCGAGGCTCCCGCAGCCAAGAAGCCGACACCGGCCAGGCAAGAGGTGAAGCGGGTGCGCAAGTCCCTACCCTACACACCTGCCGCCGAGAAGCCCCGACGGGGCCGTGGACACGGATGGGCATGGGGCGTAGCCGGGCAGTCGCTGCTGGCTGGAGGAGGAGGTCCGAGGGGCCTTCTGCAGGTCACTCCGTCCGACTTCGCGTCGCAGACGGGATTTCTCACCCTGTCCTCTACTGCCCAGGGGTGCATCCAGCTCCCCTCGGCCGGCGAACTGATGTTCAAGGAGGGGGTGCCCTACCTGGCCCTGGCGCAGCAGTCGTCCGTCAGCTACGACCACCGGCAGCCCATCGCCTTCGGCCTGACGGTGCGCAAGCAGCTCGGCGCGGGCTTCTCCATAGAGAGCGGACTCACCTATACCCTGCTGGCCAGCGATGTCTATGAGTCGAACTCGACGATGGCCGTCAGCCAGAAGTTGCACTACCTCGGCGTGCCGATGCGGGCAGCCTGGCAGTTCTACGAGGGACGTCGGCTGCGGGCCTATGTGTCGGCAGGGGGTGCCGTGGAGAAGTGCGTGCAGGCCCGTCGGGGAGGCGAGCACCTCTCTGTCCATGCGCTGCAGTGGTCGCTGACCGGAGCCGTGGGGGCTGAGCTCCGCCTGACCTCGCGCCTGGGCCTCTACCTGGAGCCGGGCGTGGCCCACTACTTCGACGACGGCAGCGCGGTGCAGACCATCCGCAAGGAGCATCCCACGGCCTTCAGCCTGCAGACCGGCTTGCGACTGAGCTACTGAGCGAGCGAATTCCTGCCTTCAGGTGGCCGAATTGTCAAATCTTTGTCTTACCTTTGCACTCTCACACAGAATGAACTGAGCTATGAGCAAAGGAAAATTAGCAAAATTCGCCGATATGGCTGCCTTTCCCCATGTCTTCGAGTACCCCTACTCGGTGGTGGACAACGTACCCTTCGACCTGCGCGGACGCTGGGGCGAAGAGTTTTTTCACAACGACCGCCCCATCGTGCTGGAGCTGGGGTGTGGCCGCGGTGAGTACACCGTGGGCTTGGGACGCCTCTTCCCCGACAAGAACTTCATCGGGGTGGACATCAAGGGGGCCCGGATGTGGTCGGGTGCCAAGGAGTCGCTGGAGGCGGGCATGAAGAACGTGGCCTTCCTGCGAACGAACATCGAGATTATCGACCGCTTCTTTGCCCCGGGCGAGGTGAGCGAGATATGGCTCACCTTCTCCGACCCGCAGATGAAGAAGGCCACCAAGCGACTGACCTCCACCTACTTCATGGAGCGCTACCGCCGCTTCCTGGTGGACGGGGGCGTGATACACCTCAAGACAGACAGCCACTTCATGTTCACCTATACGCGCTACATGGTGGAGCACAACCACCTGCCCGTGGAGGTGATGACCGACGACCTCTACCACTCCGGCCAGGCCGACGAGATACTGAGCATCCGCACCTACTACGAGCAGCAGTGGCTAGACCGGGGGCTGAACATCAAGTACCTCCGCTTCCGCCTGCCCCACGAGGGGACGCTGGCCGAGCCGGAGGTGGAGATAGAGCTGGACGACTACCGGAGCTACAACCGCAGCAAGCGCAGCGGGCTGGAGAAGAGCAAATGAAATGAATTAAAAATTTAAAATTAAGAAGGAAGAATATAACCACAGATTGGCACAGATGAAACAGATGCGGCACGGATGATTTCTTTTAATCCGCCCCATCTGTGAAAATCAGTGGTTTCAACAAAACTCAAAAACTTATAAACTCAAAAACTCAAAATGACACTTTATCCGAAACTGATACTCGACGCACTGGCTACCGTGCGTTACCCCGGCAACGGGAAGAACCTCGTGGAGGCTGAGATGGTGGCCGACAACCTGCGCATCGACGGGATGAAGGTGAGCTTCTCGCTCATCTTCGAGAAACCCACCGACCCCTTCATGAAGTCCATGCTCAAAGCAGCCGAAGCGGCTATCCATACCTATGTGTCGCCCGAAGTGGAGGTGAGCATCGCCACCGAAAGCCGACAGGCTGCCCGCCCCGAGCCGGGCAAGATGCTGCCGCGGGTGAAGAACGTCATTGCCGTATCGTCCGGCAAGGGAGGCGTGGGCAAATCGACCGTAGCGGCCAATCTGGCCATTGCGCTCTCCAAGTTGGGCTATAAGGTGGGACTGCTCGATGCGGACATCTTCGGTCCCTCGGTCCCCAAGATGTTTCAGGTGGAGGATGCCCGCCCCTATGGTGAGAATGTGGAGGGACGCGACCTCATCGTGCCGGTGGAGAAGTATGGCATCAAGCTGCTCTCCATCGGGTTCTTTGTAGACCCGCGTACGGCGACCCTGTGGCGGGGTGGCATGGCCAGCAATGCCCTGAAGCAGCTGGTGGGCGATGCCGCCTGGGGCGAACTGGACTACTTCATCTTAGATACCCCTCCGGGCACCAGCGACATCCATCTGACGCTGCTCCAGACGCTCTCCATCACGGGAGCCGTCATCGTCAGCACGCCGCAGCAGGTGGCGCTGGCCGATGCCCGCAAGGGGGTGGACATGTACACCAACGAGAAGGTGAACGTGCCCATCCTGGGACTGGTGGAGAACATGGCCTGGTTCACGCCGGCTGAGCTGCCCGAAAACCGCTACTACCTCTTCGGCAAGGAGGGGTGCAAGCAGCTGGCTGAGGAGCTGGGTGTGCCCCTGCTGGGGCAGATACCTCTGGTGCAGAGCATCTGCGAGAGTGGCGACAAGGGCACCCCTGTGGCTCTCGACGAGCAGAGCGTCACCGGCCGTGCCTTCCTGCAGCTGGCGGCAGCGGTGGTGCGTCAGGTAGACAAGCGCAACCTAGAGCAGGCACCCACACGCATCGTAGAGGTGAAGAAATAAGCGGATTTATTTATAGCTAACCTGTTGGCGGAATTAATTTAGTGCATACTTAATTCTGCCAATGGGCTTGT
>CAMGAL010000186.1 GCA_946007445.1 uncultured Mediterranea sp. | reverse complement strand
ATGCGGTCTTCGCGGGCGGAATCGTGCGCCACGAAGCACCAGGAACCGCTGCCCACCAGGCCGTTGTCGAACTGGAAGCAGGCACTCAACGTGTCTTCGGCAGGGTAGAGGCCACCTCGGTTGCACTTGTAGCCGTGGGCCTCGAGGATGCAGCCGAAGATGTCTTGCAACAGGTCAATTTGGTGCGGCGCCAGGTCGTAGAAGTAACCGCCTCCGGCAATGTCGGGCTGTACGCGCCAGGGCAGGTGCTCGCGGTTATAGTCCAGCTCGCGTGGTGGCTGGGCAAAGCGTATCTGCAGGTTGATGACGTGGCCAATGGCTCCCTCCTGCACCAGTTGCTTCACCTTCTGGAAATAGGGCAGGTAGCGCCGGTAATAGGCCACAAAGCAGGGCACACCGGTCTCTTCGGACACTCGGTTGATGCGGCAACACTCTTCGTAGGTCACGGCCATGGGCTTTTCGATATAGACCGGCTTGCCGGCCTTCATTGACATGATGGCATAGGTGGCGTGCGACGAGGGTGGTGTGGCAATGTACACGGCATTCACCTCCGGGTCGTCCACGAGGGCCTGGGCATCGTCGTACCAGCGACGTATGCCCCGTTCGCGGGCGTAGGCCTGGGCTTTGTCGCGCTCGCGGCTCATCACAGCCACCACTTCAGACCCCTTCACTTTCTGAAAGGCAGGGCCGCTCTTGTACTTGGTCACTTCACCGCATCCGATGAATCCCCATTTGATAATCTTCTCCATAGCTTGTTCACTCTTCGTCATCGTCGTCCAGGTCGAAGTCAAAGTCGTCCATGAACTCGGGTGTGATAAACTCGTCGAGGTCGCGGCGCTCCTTCTTGGTGGGGCGGCCGGTGCCTTTGGCTCGGTTGACAAAGCCGCTGATGCGGCTCATCTCCAGGATTTCATACTGGTCGGGGGTGGTGACATTCTCCATGATTTCGGGCAGCAGCTTGGCCCCCACCCGCTTCTCGATGGCTTGCAGCACCTTGAACGAGTAGGTGACGGGCGATTTCCGCACCTGCACCACATCGCCGGGCTTCACCGTGCGCGAGGCTTTGGCCGATGCGCCGTTGATGCTGATCTGTCCCTTCTTGCACGCCTCGGCAGCGATGGTGCGTGTCTTGTAGATGCGTGCCGCCCAGAGCCATTTGTCTATTCGTGCTTCACTCATGCCGTTTTACTTTTTGTTGAATTGGTTCATGGTGATGTCGATGCCTGCCAGGCAGAAGCTCTTGACAATCTGTCCGGCCGTCTTGAGCCGTTCGGGCATGGACTGGAGGTCCTGTTCGTCGAAGTGTCCCAGCACGAAGTCTATCTGTCCGCCGCGTGGGAAGTCGTTGCCGATGCCGAACCGCAGTCGGGCATAGGCCTGTGTGCCCAGGGTGGCGGCGATGTGCTTCAGTCCGTTGTGTCCGGCGTCGCTCCCCTTCCCCTTGAGGCGGAGGGTGCCGAAGGGCAGTGCCAAGTCGTCCACGACGACCAGCACCTTCTCCAGCGGGATGTTCTCCTTCTGCATCCAGTAGCGTACGGCGTTGCCGCTGAGGTTCATGTAGGTTGACGGCTTGAGCAAGATGAGTTGCCGCCCCTTCACAGAGAGGGTGGCTGTGGCGCCATATCGACCGTCGCCGAAGGTCACTCCTGCCTCGGAGGCCATGGCATCGACCACCATGAATCCGATGTTGTGGCGTGTCTCGTGATATTCGGGGCCTATGTTGCCCAGTCCTACTATCAAGTATTTCTCCATCTGTTGTGTATCGTTGGTCGTGGGCTGTGCAGCCCTTGAGAAAAAGAGAAAGCGTGCGATGCTGTGCATCACACGCTTCATATCTTCTGTCAATGCCATTAGTTGTTGGCAGCAGCAGCGGCGGCACCACGGGCGGCACGCGTCAGTTTCACGGCGCAAACCACGGCTTCCTTGGCGTTGAGCAGTTCCAGGCCTTCGAAGCTGAGTTCGCCTACCTTGATGGTCTTACCCAGAGCCAAGTTGCTGACGTTGATGACCAAACGCTCGGGGATAGCGTCGTAGAGAGCCTTCACTTTCAGCTTGCGGATCTGCAGGGCGAGCTTACCACCGGCCTTCACACCTTCAGCCAGACCTTCCAGCTGTACGGGCACCTCCATCACGATGGGCTTGGCCTCGTCAATCTGGTAGAAGTCAACGTGCAGGATGTTGTCCTTCACGGGGTGGAACTGGATGTCCTTGAGGATGGCGTTCACCTTCTTGCCGTCGATGTCGAGGTTCACCACATAGATGTGGGGCGTGTACACCAGGTTGCGCAGGCCGTCGGCAGGCACTGTGAAGTGTACGTTCTCGCCACCGCCGTAGAGTACGCAGGGCACACCGTTGTTCTTACGAATAGCCTTCAAGGCTCTTGCTTGCTCCGAAGAGCGGGCTGCAATGGTTCTTGCAGTTCCCTTGATTTCAATAGATTTCATTGTTACTAACTGTTTTTGTGTTACTCTAAATTAAGTAGTTTGTGCTTAATTCACCATCACACGATGCGGGATATCCCACGCGATGCTGCAAAAAGCGGCGCAAAAGTAGTGCTCTTTTTTGTAAATTCCAAGTTTCTTGGCTTTAAAATTCAATATCTATCTTGATTTCAGGCTCTGTGGGGAGCGGAGAGGCCTCATTCTCGGCCGAGGGGAGTCCCTCCGAATCGACGGCATCGATGTAGGCCATGGCCTGCTGCAAGCCGCGGACAAACTTGTCGAAGTCCTCGCGGTAAAGGAATATCTTGTGCTTCTCGAAGTTCACCTGCGAGTCGGCTCCCTCGCCCGTGACAATTTTTTTGCTCTCTGTGATGGCGATGAACAAATCCTCCTTGCGGCTTCGTTTCACGTCCAAGTAGTAGATTCGTTTGCCGGCTTTGATAGACTGCGAGTAGAGTATCTCCTTGTCGTTCATACCCGTTTCATTCTTTTTCTTCATCTCTTCCATTGCACCAAGTTTTTGGGGTTACTAATCGGCCTCAAAATTGACGATTTTTTTTCATCTCTCAAAGAAAAGTCGGAGATATTCGTTTCTGAAGCGAAAAAAAAGAGTGGAGATTGGGTGGTTTCATCCAAAATCGTTATTTTTGCGCCGCTTTAACAATGCTATTTTATACTATATGATCAACAGAGTTCTTATTCGTCTTAAGATTATACAGATTGTATACGCTTACTATCAGAACGGTAGCAAAAATCTGGATGCCGCCGAGAAGGAGTTGTTCTTCAGCCTTTCCAAAGCCTACGACCTCTACAACTACCTGCTGCTGCTCATGGTGGCTGTGACGAACTTTGCGCAGAAGCGCATCGACCAAGCCAAGTCCAAGCTGAAGCCTACAGCGGAGGAGTTGAACCCCAACCTGAAATTCGTGCAGAACAAATTCATCGCCCAGCTGGAGGTGAACAAGCAGCTGGCAGAGTTTGTGGGCAACCAGAAGCGCTCATGGAGTGGCGAAGAGGGATTCATCAAGTCGCTCTACGAACAGATTACTGCCTCGGAAATCTATAAAGAGTATATGGCTTCTGAGGACGACAGCTACGACGCCGACCGCGAGCTGTGGCGCAAGCTCTACAAGACCTTTGTCCTCAACAACGAGCCCCTCGATGCCCTGCTCGAGGAGCAGAGCCTCTACTGGAACGACGACAAGGAGATAGTAGATACCTTCGTGCTGAAGACCATCAAGCGCTTTGACCCCCAGACGGGTGTCAACCAGGAGCTGCTGCCCGAGTTCAAGGACGAGGAAGACCGCGAATTTGCCCGCCGCCTGTTCCGCCGCACCATCCTCAACTGCGACTACTACCGCCACCTCATCAGCGAGAACACCCGCAACTGGGACCTCGACCGTGTGGCCTTCATGGACATCGTCGTCATGCAGACGGCTCTGGCCGAGCTGCTCAGCTTCCCCAACATCCCCGTCAGCGTCACGCTCAACGAGTATGTCGATATCGCCAAGCTCTACAGCACGGCCAAGAGCGGCTCTTTCGTCAACGGCACGCTCGACGGCATCGTCAAGGTGCTGAAGAAGGAGGGCAAGCTCACCAAAGCCTGAGCCACCCGCGCCTAATTATATATAATGTATCCTATTCACCATTAACCTATAGCTTATGAACGTATTCACAGCATTTCCTTTGTGGCAGGCACCTGCTCCTGCCGGCGATGGCGGCATGATGCTCCTCATGATTGTAGCCATGTTTGTCATCATGTACTTCTTCATGATTCGTCCGCAGAACAAGAAACAGAAAGAGATAGCCAACTTCCGCAAGTCGCTCCAGGTCAACCAGAAGGTGATTACCGCCGGTGGCATCTATGGCACCGTGAAGGAAATCAATGACAACGATGTGGTGCTGGAGATAGCCAACAACGTGAAGATTCACATTGACAAGAATTCCCTCTATGCCGCTGCGGCTGACGCCAACAGCCAGGCCGGCAAATAACCCCTATCGTCCATGCGCATCCGTTGGAGACAAGCCAAGCTCCTGGTCGGTCGCACGGCCGAAACCATCAAGGACTTCCTGCTCAGTCAGAAGAGCAGGGAGTTCTTTCTTTTTATGTTCTTCTTCTGCGTGGCAGGTGGCTTCTGGCTGCTGCAGACGCTGAACAACGACTACGAGAGCGAGTTCACTCTGCCCCTGCGCCTCAAGGGAGTACCCAATCATGTGGTGCTCACCTCCGAGCTGCCCTCCGAGGTGCATGTCCGCGTGCGCGACAAGGGCACCGTGCTCTTCAACTACATGGTGGCCAAGAGCTTCTATCCCGTCACCCTCGACTTTGCCGACTACCCCTCCAGCAATCACCGCGTGCGTCTGCTGGCCTCGCAGGTGGAGCGCAAGGTGATGGCGCAGATGAATGCCTCCACCCAACTGATTTCCATCAAACCCGACACGCTGGAGTACATCTACTGCCCGG
>CAMGAL010000185.1 GCA_946007445.1 uncultured Mediterranea sp. | reverse complement strand
GAGCAGGCGTAGCCTGCGATAACTCCTAACGGAGCGAAGCGGAGTGATAACTCCTCTAACTCCTCTAACTCCTATAATAATAAACAAAACAATCTGATATGAAAACATTTTGGCTTACGCTCTGCTTAGCGAGCAGCCTGACCTTGGCACAGGCACAAAACGACACCCAAGTTTACAAAGACAAACAGCCCTATAAGAACTGGGTGAAGATGGTACCGAAACTGAAAGCTGAATTCTATGGCACAGCCGAATCTATCCGTATCGGCGAGAACCTGCTGCTCTACCAACAGACCACGGGAGGCTGGCCGAAGAACATCTTCTTCCCTGCCGAACTGGATGCCGACGAACGCGAAGAGGTACTGGCAGCCAAGGACGATGTGAATGAGACCACCATTGATAACGGTGCCACCAGCACAGAGATGCTCTATCTGGCACGCCTCTACAACGCCACAGGCGACGTGCGCTACCGCGATGCCGTGATACGTGGTTTCAGCTATCTCTTTGAAGCCCAATACGACAATGGCGGTTGGCCGCAGTTTTATCCCCGCCCCACGGGCTACTACACTCACATAACGTACAATGACGATGCCATGATTAACGTCATGAAGCTGCTGCAAGGGGCCATCCGGGGCGACGCGCCCTTCGGCTTCCTCGACGAGGAGGTGAAAGCCCGTGCCCGGCAGGCATTGGACAAAGGGGTGGAGTGCATCCTCAACACCCAGGTGGTACTAAATGGTAAGCTGACCGTGTGGTGCGCCCAGCACGACGAGCACACCCTAGCCCCGGCCAAGGCTCGCGCCTACGAACTGCCCTCGCTCAGCGGTTCGGAGTCGGACGGCATTGTGCTCTTCCTGATGTCGCTGCCCAACCCTTCGGAGCGGGTGAAAGCCTCGGTGGAGGCAGCCATCGAGTGGTTCCGCAACAGCCAGATTACCAACCTGCGCCGCGAGCAGTTCACCAACGCCGATGGCAAGCCGGACTATCGCATGGTGCCCTGCCAGTCCGGTGAGGCTCCTGCCCTTTGGGCACGCTTCTACACGCTGGAGGAGAACCGTCCCTTCGTGTGCGACCGCGACGGCATCAAGCGTTTCGACGTTTCGGAGATAGGCTACGAGCGCCGCAACGGCTACAGCTGGTACAACACCGGCGGCGCTGCTGTACTGAAGCGCTACAAGCAGTGGAAGCAGGAGCAGGCTCAGTGAGCCTGCAACAGCGAGACCATGATTTGGGCAGCCCGGCGCGGAGCGCCGGTGTGGCCCAATCGGGTACGCACCTCGTCATAGCCTTGCTGCATGGCGGCTCGATAGGCTTCGTCACCCAGCAGGCGACCCAGCTCGGCTTGTATGTTCGGTACGGTCATGGTGTCGGCCACCAGTTCGCGCACCACTTCCCGTCCGGCCACCAAGTTGACCAAGGAGATGTAGGGCACCTTCAGGATATGGCGCTTCAGAAACGCAATGAGCTTGCCTGCCGGGGTGTGATAGCACACGGCCTGCGGCACGCCGAAGAGAGCCGTCTCCAGCGTGGCAGTGCCCGAGGTGACCAGAGCCGCCCGTGCCTGCTGTAGCAGGGAATAGGTTTCGCCAAAGAGCAGCGTCACCGGAGTCTGACCCAGGAAACGTTGGTAATAGTCGGCCGAAATGCCCGGCGCACCGGCCAGCACCAACTGACAGTCGGGGTAGGCAGAGGCGGCCTGCAGCATGTCGGGCAGGTTGTCTTTAATCTCTTGCTTCCGGCTGCCGGCCAGCAGGGCCACAATGGGCTTGGATGAGGGCAGGCGGTTGCGCTGCGCAAAAGTCTCGAAACTCTCGGCGTGGCATTGACGGAAAGCCTCCACCTCATCCAGCGTAGGATTGCCCACATAGTGGATGGGATAGTGATGTTTCCCCTCGAAGAACTCCACCTCGAAGGGGAGGATGGAGAAGAGCTCGCGCACGTCGCTGCGGATGTGGCGAATGCGGTACTCCTTCCAGGCCCATATCTTCGGAGCGATGTAGTAGTAGACCGGGATGGAGGTATGTTCGCGCACATAGCGGGCTATGCTCAGGTTGAAGCCCGGATAGTCCACCAGGATGACGACATCGGGTTGCCAGGCCACAATGTCCTTCTTGCACCGCTTCATCTGGGTGAGAATGGTGCGCAAGTGGAGCAGCACCGGAATGAATCCCATGTAGGCCATCTCGCGGTAGTGCTTCACCGGCCGTCCGCCCACGGCAGCCATCAGGTCGCCGCCCACGAATCGGAAGCGGGCATCAGGGTCCTCCTCGCGCAGGGCTGCCATCAGGTGCGACGCATGGAGGTCGCCTGAGGCCTCGCCGGCTATCAGATAGTACTTCATAAGGGTGGGGTAGTGGGGGGGAGACGAATGTTATTCAAACCACTGTTTCAGCGAGTCCATCAGGGCGTAGTCGGTGACGTCGGCACGCACCGGCGTGACGGCCACATAGCCGTTGTTCAAAGCCCAGTGGTCGGTCTCCTCGCAGTCGGCATCGGCATCCACGAACTCACCCGTGAGCCAGTAGTAGTGGGTGTCGCCGCGGTGGGCAAAGTGCTCCCACGCATGCTCCCACTGTCCGGCCGTCTGGCGGCAGATGCGCACGCCCTTGTAGTCGGGGATGGCGGGGAAATTGACATTCAGGCAGCTCAGCCGGGGCAACCCCTGCTGCAAGACCTGCTGCACGATGCTGCGGATATAGGGAGCGGCCGGGGCAAAGTCCACATCGACCGAATGGTCGCAGATGGAGAAGCCTATCGAGGGAATGCCCTTCAGGCAACCCTCCATCACCACGCCCATGGTGCCGGAGTAGTGGACATTGACCGACGAGTTGTCGCCATGGTTGATGCCTGCCACCACGAGGTCGGGCTTGCGCTCGAGCAGGGTATGCAGGGCCAGCTTGATACAATCGGTCGGGGTGCCCGAGCAGCGGTACACGGTCAGCCCCACCTCCTTGCGCACCAGTTCGTAGTGAATAGGCTCGGTCACTGTCAGCGAGCAGGCCGCGCCGGAGCGGGGACGGTCGGGCACCATGGCCACCACTTCGCCCAGCGGACGCAAGAATTTAATCAACTCATTGATGCCTTTGGCCATTAGGCCATCGTCGTTAGAAACCAATATCAGAGGTCTTTGATTATCCATGATTCAGTGTGTATTTATTGGGTTTACGCAGCAAAGGTAGCAAAAATAAAAGGATTTCACTCTACCGAATAGGCGTAAATCGAGTTACAGCATCTTCAGCGCCAACTTGATGACGTGCTCCACGCCGGCATCGGGCTCCTTCTTGAGGATGGCCAGGACGGCTTTTTGCGAGGGGGCGGCGGCAAAGCCCAGCATGGTGAGGGCGGCGATGGCCTCCTCTTGCACCTGGGTCTGGGCCGCCGGTTGCAGCGGCAAGAGCTCTCCGCCGGCCGCAGCCGAGCCGTTGCGGATCTTGTCGCGCAGGTCGACGATGATGCGCTGGGCGGTCTTCAGCCCGATGCCCTTCACGCTCTTCAGCAAGGTGGCATTCTCGGTGCTGACGGCCTGCACCAGCTCGGCGGGCGAGAGGGCCGAGAGTATCATGCGGGCCGTGTTGCCTCCGATGCCTGACACGGTGATGAGCTGCAGGAAAAGCTCGCGTTCTTGCTTGTCGGCAAAGCCGTACAGCACATAGGCATCCTCGCGGATGGCCTCGTAGATATAGAGCTTGCACGTCTTCTTGCCCTGGATGGCTGCGTAGGTATTCAGCGAGATGTTGGCCAGGTAACCCACACCATTGCAATCGATTACTGCGGTGGCCGGGCTTAGCTCGGCGAGTCCGCCTTGGAGGTATTCTATCATAAAATTAAGTACTCTGAGCTGCAAATATATGAATTAAAAATCTTACTTTTGCGCCGATTTAGTATAAAATTGAAACCAAATACAACATAGAAATGGAAAAGATTAGAGCTGCCATCGTAGGTTATGGCAACATTGGTCACTATGTGCTGCAGGCACTGCAGGTGGCCCCCGATTTTGAAATTGCAGGCGTAGTGCGCCGTGCCGGTGCCGAAAACTGTCCCGCCGAACTGGCCGGCTATCCGGTCGTGAAGGACATTCGCGAACTGAAAGAGGTGCAAGTGGCTATCCTCTGCACTCCCACCCGCAAGGTGGAGGAGTATGCCAAGGAGATTCTGGCTCTGGGCATTCACACCGTCGACAGCTTCGACATCCACACCGGCATCCCTGCCCTGCGCAAGTCGTTGGGCGAGGTGGCCCGTCAGCACGGCGCCGTCTCCATCATCTCGGCCGGATGGGATCCGGGTAGCGACTCAGTGGTGCGCACCCTGCTGGAGGCATTGGCCCCGAAGGGCATCACCTACACCAACTTCGGTCCCGGCATGAGCATGGGTCATACGGTGGCTGTCAAGGCCATCGAGGGCGTGAAGGCCGCCCTCTCCATGACCATCCCCACCGGCACCGGCATCCATCGCCGCATGGTCTACATCGAACTGCAGGAGGGCTACGACTTCCAGCAGGTGGCTGCAGCCATCAAGGCCGACCCCTACTTTGCGCATGACGAGACGCACGTCAACCTCGTGCCCAGCGTAGATGCCCTGCTCGACATGGGTCACGGCGTGAACCTCACCCGCAAGGGCGTATCGGGCAAGACGCAGAACCAGCTCTTCGAGTTCAATATGCACATCAACAATCCCGCCCTCACGGCCCAGGTGCTGGTCGGTGTGGCTCGTGCCGCCATGCGTCAGCAGCCCGGTTGCTACACGATGATAGAGATTCCGGTCATCGACCTCTTGCCCGGCGAGCGCGACGAGTGGATTGGACGACTGGTGTAACGATGATGACGCTACCCGTAGGGGCGGACCTATGTGTCCGCCTGAACATATAACACATTGACATTCAGGGCGGACACACAGGTCCGCCCCTACAGGTTATTT
>CAMGAL010000184.1 GCA_946007445.1 uncultured Mediterranea sp. | reverse complement strand
CATTTTTCTTCCGTTCTTTTGTCCTGCACATCCTGTGCCGACGCATTGGTTGTAAGTGCCATTGCCATCGAAATTACTATCAATAATAATGCTTTCTTTTTCATAATCACTTAATGAATGAGTTTTCGGGTGCAAAATAACGATGAAATGATGAAAGACTTGATACCCTAACTTGGGGATTTGTTACCCGAAACGAGGATTCTGCATGAAAATCGCAGGAATAACATCACAAACTTAGGCCTGATAGCTGTTGTTTGGGAAATATCGTGTATATTTGCAACATCATTAACCAACTAAAACAAGAAAGTTATGAAGAAATTGAATCTGAAAATGGCGGCTACCGTCATGCTGTGTGGAATGTTCCTTTGTACCTCATGTGTCGGTTCGTTTGGCCTGCACACCCGTCTGGCTGACTGGAACCAGGGTGTAGGAACCAAGTTTGTGAACGAACTGGTCTACTTGGCTTTCAATATCATCCCCATCTATCCCATCTGTTACCTGGCCGATGCGCTGGTCATCAACTCCATTGAGTTCTGGAGCGGCAGCAACCCCATGGCCAGCGTGGGCGAGGTGAAGAAGGTGAAGGGCGAGAACGGCAACTACCTCGTAGAGACGCTGGAGAACGGCTACTCCATCACCAAAGAGGGAGAAACGCAGAGCATGTTGCTGGTCTATGATGCCGAGCTGAGCACATGGAACGTCGTGGCCGACGGTGCCAACGTGGAACTGCTGAAGATGAACCAGGACGGTACGGCTTCGCTGTCGCTGCCCAACGGCAAGGACCTCACCGTGACGCTCGACGCACAGGGTGTGGCTGCTGCCCGTCTGGCTACCGAGAGTCTCTACTACGCTGCCCGATAAACGGCTGCCATTTTATACTTATAGATATAAATTTCTCAAGTTTCGGTTTTACCGAAACTATTAGGAGTTAAGTAGTTAAAGTAGTTATCGGCCCTGACGGGCCTAAGGAGTTAAAGCCGATACTCCAGCAACTCCTTTTAACTCCTATAGTTGAGGCAAAGCCGAAACTTGAATTATAGACAAAACATGAAGAAATTTGTTTCAGTCGCATTCCTGCTGCTCCTGCTTGTGGTGAGCACAGCCTCGACGATGAAGAAGAAGGATAGGAATGTCTATGCCTTCGGTGTGGCTGCCTCGTTCAACGATTCGTTGGTCTACTGGACCTCCATCCAACTGCTGGATAGCGTGACGTTGGACAAGAACGGATTCCTGCCGAAGCGTGAAGCCTACACCTATCAGCTGAAGAACCATCTGGAATACACCTTGAAAAAGGTGAACTATACCTGCATGATCTACTTCTCGGACGACAAGTCGAAGCTGGAGAAGGAGGAGCAGAAGCTGAAAGGCAAATACAAGAAAAGCAAGGGGCTGCACATCCAGCAACTCGATGCCCAGTCGTTCACCTTTAAGAAACCTGAAGAATGATGAATTGGAAATCCGGAATAGGCTTGTTGCTCTCCGCCTGGCTGCTGCTGGGGGCTTGCAAGGACTCGAAGGACGAACCGCTGCCCAATGAGGAGGAGACGCGGACGGTGCTGGTCTACATCGCTGGCGACAACAGCCTCTCCTCCTTCATGTCGGCCGACATCAAGGAGATGATGAGTGGGATGGAGCAGCTGAAGAAAATCAACGGCCACCTGTTGGTTTATGTCGACAAGGGCGCTACTCCTTTCTTGATGGAGCTGTGCTGGAACGGCCATGAGGTGGAGCAAAAGGTCATCAGCGAGTTTGAGGCCAACCGCAACTCGGTAGGCGTGGAGGAGATGAAGGAGGTCTTGTCGATAGCCTTCTCTTCTAAATTCAAGGCTAATCATTATGGACTGGTCTTCTGGTCGCATGGAGATGGCTGGTGGCCCTATCCGAACTATACGGCCAATTCCCGCTGGATAGGCCAGGACATGAGCAACGGCGACCACCGCATGAACGTCAATGAGTTGGCGCAGGTCTTGCAGAGTGCTCCTCATCTGGACTTCTTGATGTTTGACCTCTGCTGCGGCAGTTCCATCGAGTTGATGTATGAAATCAAGGAGTATGTGGACTATATCATAGCTTCGCCTACGGAGATACCGGCGCCGGGAGCTCCCTATGACAAAGTGGTGATGCAGATGTTTAACTCAACTTATGCGGGTACCGACTATGTGCAACCCATGGCTCAAGCCTATTTTGACCATTACAACGGCCTGTATGACGAGAGCACGATCTGTACTGACTCTTATTGGACCGGAGGGGCGTCGATAGGAGTCATTCAGTGCAGTCAGCTCGCAGCCTTGGCCCGTGCCACCCGTCAGGTATGGCCTGCCGGCGGTGTGGAGGCGGAGTCGCTGCAACTGCTCAACTACGACAACCGCCCCTCTTATTACGCCTCCTTCGTGGGCTACTACGACATGTGGCAGCTCGTCGAGGCGGTGGCTACTGACCCTGTGGCCCTTCAGGCTTGGAAAGAGGCCTTTGCGGCTGCCGTGCCTTACTACCAGACCACGCCTCGCAACTATACCGACGTGCTGGAAACTACCTTCTCGATGGAGGGTAGCCGGGGCGTCTCCCACTACCTGCCTACGAAGAATGCCAATCGGTTGCTGCCTTACTATCGCTCGCTGGCTTGGTATCAGGATGCAGGTATCCAAGCTATGAATTGGTAACATCAACCTTATGCCGTGAAGATGCAAAAACTATTGTCCTTGCCTCCCAACTTGGTGGAGGCATTCTATGAACTGGAAGAATTGAATCGTGACGAGTGGTTCTGCACCTCCGACCCCGTGGGAAAAAAACTGGGGTCGGGTGGGGGAACCACTTGGTTGCTGAATGCCTGGCGCCGCGAGCGCACACCCGAGCAACAGCAGGAGAAGCGCATCCTGCTCCATGCCGGAGGTCAGAGCCGACGCTTGCCGGCTTATGCTCCCTCGGGCAAGGTGCTGACGCCTATTCCCGTGTTCCGCTGGGCGCGGGGACAGCGGCTGGAACAGAATCTCCTCTCCTTGCAATTGCCGCTCTACGAGCAGATTATGCAGCAGGCTCCCGACAGCCTGCGAACCTTGATAGCCAGCGGTGATGTCTACATCCGTGCAGAGAAGCCCCTGCAGCCCATCCCCGAGGTGGATGTGGTGTGCTACGGACTCTGGGTGGAGCCTTCGCTGGCCAGCCGGCATGGGGTCTTCTTCTCGTCGCGCAAGCATCCCGAAGTGCTCGACTTCATGCTGCAAAAGCCCTCGCTGCAGCAGCTGGAGGAGCTCTCCAAGAGCCACTTCTTCCTGATGGACATAGGCATCTGGCTGCTCAGTGACCGGGCGTTGGCCCTGCTGGAGCAACGCTCCGGCACGGGTTTCTATGACCTCTACTCCGACTACGGTCCGGCCTTGGGAGCGCATCCCATCATACAGGATGCGGAGCTCAACGGACTGTCGGTAGCCATTCTCCCCCTGCCTGGGGGCGAGTTCTATCACTACGGCACCAGCCGCGAACTGCTCTCATCGACTTTGGCCATCCAGAATAAGGTGTACGACCAGCAGCGCATCATGCAGCGCAAGGTGAAGCCCCATCCGGCCATCTTCGTGCAGAATGCCGAGGTGCATCTCCCCCTGACGGCCCGCAACGAGAATCTCTGGGTGGAGAACAGCTGCATCGGGCCTCGCTGGTCACTCGGTGCGTGCCACATCCTCACTGGTGTGCCGCACAACGACTGGAGCCTCCAACTTCCCGACCGCGTCTGTGTCGATGTAGTGCCTCTCGCAAAGGGGTGGGCCGTGCGTCCCTATGGCTACGATGATGCGTTCAAGGGAAGCCTCACAGCTCCTTCCACCCTCTATCAGGGCGAACCCTTTGCCCACTGGCTCTCGCAGCGCTCACTGAGTGCCGACGAGGTGAGGGGAGAGGCCGATGACCTGCAGGCCGCCCGGCTCTTCCCTGTGACAGAGAGCCTGGAACAGATGGAACTGATGCTGCGCTGGATGACCTCTGAGCCGGAGTTGGCTGAAGGCCGCCGGCTCTGGCTGCAGAGCCGCCGACTGAGTGCCGACGAACTCTCGGCCCAAGCCGACCTGCGCAGGCTCTATGCCCAGCGCGAGTCGTTTCGCCGTAGCAACTGGGAGGCCCTCTCGTCCAACTACGAGAAGAGCGTCTTCTACCAGCTCGACCTGGCCGATGTGGCCGTGCAGTTCCATCGCTTGGGGTTGCCGGCACCGGATGTCTTGCCGGCTGACGCGCCGCTGATGCAGCGCATTCACAACCGGATGCTGCGGGCCCGCATCGCCCAGTGGAACGGCACCCCGATGGCCGACGAGGAGGCTGCCGCCTTCGGCCTACTGCGCGAGGGGTTGCTGGCCGACCTCTGCGAGCGGAAGCTGCATCCCACCCTCCATGTCTATAGTGACCAGATTGTGTGGGGACGCAGTCCCGTGCGCATCGATGTGGCCGGAGGGTGGACCGATACGCCTCCCTATTCGCTCTTTGCCGGAGGTCATGTGGTCAACCTGGCCATCGAGCTGAACGGACAGCCACCCTTGCAGGTCTATGTGAAGCCCTGTGCCGAGCCGCACATCGTGTTGCGCTCCATTGATATGGGAGCCATCGAGCGGGTCACCACCTACGAGGAGCTGCAGGACTACCGCCGGGTAGGTTCCCCCTTCTCCATTCCCAAGGCCGCACTGACCTTGGCCGGCTTCTCGCCGCTCTTCTCCGATGTGGCCTATCCCTCGCTGCGCCGTCAGTTGGAGGAGTTTGGCTGTGGCATCGAACTGACGCTGCTGTCGGCCATCCCTGCCGGGTCAGGACTGGGCACCAGCTCCATCCTGGCCTCTACGGTGCTGGGGTCGCTGAGCGACTTCTGCGGCCTGGCTTGGGACAAGAACGAGATTTGCACCCGCACCTTGGTGCTCGAGCAGTTGCTCACCACCGGCGGCGGTTGGCAGGACCAGTATGGCGGTGTCC
>CAMGAL010000183.1 GCA_946007445.1 uncultured Mediterranea sp. | reverse complement strand
TTAAAGATATATGTCAAGAAGACACTGAAGGAATTGAAGAAAGGCGGATGGGAAGTATATGCACAAGCATCCACTCTCGAGTATGCCCTGACGAAGTACCGTACATACATGGAGGAAGATGAGGAGAACCGCATTGCCCTCACAGGCATTGCAATTGGCAATAACGTGAAGATAGGACGTGAGAATGCCATCATGAACGGTATCACAAGCTATGCCAGTCGTGCGAAAGCACAGGTGGTCGGCAAGATGAAATCACTCATGTCATCAGAGAATGACGGTCTCTCAGAGGAAGAAATTGACCGCTTTGGTGCTGCATACGAAATGGGCGTGAACACCAAGGTAGCAGGTCTCGTTAAGCAGCACTTCATGCTTGTTCGAGAGAAGGACGGCAAGAAGGAATTCCAGATTTACATGTCTATTGATGAGGCTAAGGCTAAAAAGGCAAGAGAAGATGCAGCCAAAGAAGCCAAGCAGAAAGCAAAACTTCAAGACCTCACCGAACAGGTTGAGGACTTCATCGGCGAACCCGTAGAGGAGTATTAAATGTTTGTTACGAGAATGCTTTCTACCATGATGGCATTCAAACGGGCATAGTCTCACTTATATGGTTTAACGAAAACACTTTATGACAAATACTGGGGCTGGCGAGCAGGCATGATAGTGTGCCCGCAGCCATGCCCCTCATGTTTTATTTGCAAACAAGTATTATGAGACGTATCTTAATATGGACATGTGTCGCTCTGAGCTGTTCAACACTCGCAGCCCAGGATATTAATGACTTCAACTCCTTCTTGAAACAAGAGTCAAAGTCATTTGATGACTTCCTTGACGAAGCCAACCGTGACTTCCTCAACTTTATGCGAGACCCTTGGAAACAACTTGACTCCAAGAAACCTCTCGTGAAGAGAATGGAACCAGAGCCCATCAAACCTGTCGTATATGACGAAAAAGGGACACCCAAACAAGACAAACCGACGCAGCTGTCCATAGAAGAGATCATCAATCTCTCCACAGGCGAGGACAATCAGACTCCGGTCATGACATCAACAGATGTGGATGTGATTGACTTTGATTTTCCAACAGAAAAGCCAGCAAAAAAGAAAAAGCCCACTGTGATTGTTATAGATGAAATAAACACAGTGAGCAATCCGAAGGAAAAGACTCCTTCAGAGCCAGCCCAACCAACGGAACCAGCTACTTCAGCAAAGCCTGCAACTCCTACTACACCGGCCAAGTCGACTGCATCTGCTACACCAACATCTCCCTTGTTTCAAGGAGGAGAGGGCAGAATGAAGATTAACTTTGGTGGTACCCAATATTACATGAAGTCCAGTCTAAAGGGTACAATACGCCTCTCTGGAATCAAAGAGAATAATGTGGCTGACGCATACGAGCGACTTTACAAGACTGACAATGCAGAGGTCATCAGGGACATGAAGAGGGTTCAATCAGACCTTTCTCTCAATGACTGGGGTATGTTCACTTTTGTCAGGTCTTTCAGTGATGCTTCAACGGGCAATGCAAACGAGAGTGTGGTCATGCAGCACTTCTTGCTCAGCCAACTCGGCTACAAAGCAAAGATGGCACGTAAAGCGGACAATAGCGGACTCATGCTCTTCCTGGCCACCGACTGTATCATATACGGGCATCCTTACGTCATACTCAACGGAACAAAATACTACTACTTCAATGGCACCAAATCATGCAACTTCTTCATGTGTACACAAGATGCTCCTCAAGCCAAGACGGCTGTGTCTATGAAGATATCGCAAGTTCCTTCACTCAAAGGCTCTTCTGTTTCTTCTGTCCATCAGGCCACTGGCAGCTCAGCCAAAGTGGAGGCGAGTGTGCCCACGGCACTTATAGATTACTATAAGTGATACCCTCAGAGCGCCTACAGGGTCGATGTCACCGCGACGATCGCTCCAAGTCTGGCTGCCAGTGTATTGGGCCCCCTTCGTGAACTTGTCAAAGGAAAGAGCGAGAAAGATGCCGCCAACCTTCTTATAAACTTTGTCCAAACTGGATTCAAGTACGCAACTGACGATGAGCAGTTCGGATATGAAAAACCATTTTTTGTTGAAGAACTATTCTACTACCCGAGTTGTGACTGCGAAGACCGTTCCGTTTTGTTCTCATACCTTGTACGCAACATCCTTGGACTTGATGTAGTATTGCTGGACTATCCCAATCACATAGCCACAGCCGTGAGGTTTCGTGAAGATGTCGCCGGAGATTACCTTATGATCGGAAGTAATAAATACATTGTATGCGACCCAACTTATATCGGAGCATCCATCGGTATGACAATGCCTACGATGAAGGCTTATAAGCCGAAGGTCTTGAAATACTAGTCAGGAATTGAATCCGAATCCCCAAGGGTTCGAGGAATCGGTTCTCGGGTAGAATTGACGAGAGTGATTGAGACGAATTGTGGAGGGACCTCAAAAAACTCAGGCTTTCCATTTGATAGTTTTCAATCGAATTATTACCTTTGCAAACTCAATGGAACCTATCAAAACGTAAGCAGACCCTATGGAATCACTTCTACCCTTTGCACTCTTGTGCTTCACCTCGTTCTTCACGCTGACCAATCCGTTGGGCACCATGCCCGTGTTCCTCACCATGACCCAAGGCATGAACGAGCGCGAACGGCGCAGCATCGTGTGGCGGGCCACCCTGGTGGCCTTCATCACCATCATGGTCTTCACCTTTGCCGGCCAGTTTCTCTTCATGTTCTTCGGCATCTCCACCAACGGATTCCGCATTGCTGGCGGCTTCATCATCTTCAAGATAGGCTTCGACATGTTGCAGGCACGCTACACCCCCATGAAGCTGAACGATGAGGAAATCAAGGCCTATGCCGACGACATCTCCATCACACCGCTGGGCATCCCCATGCTGTGCGGTCCGGGAGCCATCGCCAACGCCATCGTGCTGATGCAGGATGCCACGACCTTCGAGATGCAGAGCATCCTGATAGGCACCATCGCCCTGATATACTTCATCACCTACCTCATCCTGCGTGCCTCCACCCGACTGGTCAATGTGCTGGGCGAGACGGGAAACAACGTCATGATGCGCCTCATGGGCCTCATCCTGATGGTCATCGCCGTAGAGTGCTTTGTAGGTGGCGCACGGCCCATCCTGACAGACATCATCCGTGCCGCCACGGCGGGATAAAACCTCAAATAACATAGTAAAACCATCAAAAGGGGTTAGGTGGTCTGAAAGAAAGTAGTTACCTTTGTAGCGACATAAACTACAAACACTATCAGACCATGAAAAAACATTTGTCCAAAAGACTGGGAGCCTTGCTCCTGCTCTGTGGGTGCCTCAGCCTGCAGGCACAAATTTCCGTACGACCCTCCGCCGACAGTTATGCTCGACGCTTTGCTGACTCGGAGATGAAACGTTTCCCCCAAGCCTACCAGCTGGACCACGGCAAGCGCCTCTTCTTCGGCTATGCCCAGGGTGTGGGTTGCTGTGCCATGCTGAAGATGTGGAAGGCCACGGGCGAACGACGCTACTTCGACTACGTGCACCAGTGGGGCGACACCATTATCAATGAGAAGGGAGAAATTCACCTCTACGACAAATCGACCTACAACATAGACTACATCAACTCCGGCAAGGTGCTCTTCGACCTCTACCGCGAAACGGGCGAAGCCAAGTACAAGAAAGCCATGGATGTGCTGACAGGCCAGATGAAGATGCACCCCCGCACACTGGAAGGTGCCTACTGGCACAAGCTCATCTATCAGCACCAGATTTGGCTGGACGGCCTCTACATGTGCTCTCCCTTCCTGGCGCAGTATGGTGCCGAGTTTGCCGAAGACGAGTGGATAGACGAGGCCGTGCGCCAGTTCCGCCTCTGCCACAAGCATACGCTTGACGCAAAGACGGGCCTCTACCACCACGCTTGGGACGAAAGCCGCAGCCAGCGTTGGGCCAACCCCGAAACGGGTCACTCGCCCAACTTCTGGGGACGCAGCATCGGCTGGTGGATGATGGCCATGGTGGATGCGCTGGACTTCATCCCCACTGAACACCCGGGACATGCCGACATCGTGGGCTACCTGCAAGGTCTGGCCCAGGCCCTGCCCCGCTACCAGCGCGACGGCTTGTGGTACCAGGTGCTGGACCAGCCCGAGCGCGAGGGGAACTTCCCCGAAGCCAGTGTCACCGCCCAGCTGATGTATGCCTACGCCAAGGGAGTGAACAAGGGCTATCTGGACAAGAGCTGCCGCCGGGTGGCCGAAGCCGCCTTCGAGGGACTGAAGAAGCATCTGCTCATAGAGAATGCCGACGGCACCCTGACCCTGACCCGCTGCTGCCAGGTGGGCGGACTGGGCGGTAAGCCCTACCGCGACGGTAGCTTCGAGTACTACATCGGCGAGAAGATGCGCGACAACGATGCCAAAGCCACCGGCCCCTTCATCATGGGATGCCTGGAGTTGGGGAAATAATAAACTCATAAACTTAAGAACTTAAAAACTAAAAACACATAAACTCACATGAAAATTAGATGGACATGCTGGCTGATGTGTGCCGTGTGTGGCACACTGAGTGCCCAGAACACCGATTGGCCGGAAATCAAGACGGAAGCCAAGCCCGCCGCCCGCTGGTGGTGGATGGGTAGCGCCGTGGACAAAGCAAACCTGACCCGCAACCTGGAGGCTTATGCCGCCGCCGGCATGGGTGGACTGGAAATTACGCCTATCTACGGCGTACAAGGCAACGATGCCAACGAGATACCCTACCTGTCGCCCCTGTGGATGGACATGCTGCGCTTCACCGAAGCCGAAGCAGCCCGACTGGGGATGAACATCGACATGAACAACGGCACGGGATGGCCTTTCGGAGGACCGGAGGTAAGTGTGGCTGATGCAGCCTGCCGCCTGCTCATCAGCGAGTGCCGAGTGTCCGGCGGCGAAAAGGCGACGCG
>CAMGAL010000182.1 GCA_946007445.1 uncultured Mediterranea sp. | reverse complement strand
GTCATGGCTTCCAGCGGGCCCAGTTCGAGGGAGTCGGGGGCTACACTGCGGCAGTAGCGCAGAGGGTGTCCGTGGTGGTCGAACGAAAGGTGCAGATAGCCTTCTCCGTCTACACCCATGCTGATGACGTTGTGTGCATCGCTTACGTTGCCTTTGTAAGGTGTGCGGCGTAGCGTCCAGCGGTCGCTGCCCAGGTGGCGGCGTCCTATCACCACATACCCTTCGGGGTCATAATAAGTAATGTATTGCTTGTCGCCGTGGCTCACGAGGGGGCTGTTTCGGAAGACGGTGGTGTTGACCGAAGTTTGGCTGTAGCCCTCGCCCACCTGCACCAACTTTTGTGCCCGGGCAGTGAGAGCCGCCACGGTCAAAAAGAGGTAGATTAGTGTCTTTTGTATGCGATGTTTCATGATATAGATTTTTCAGACGTTGCAAATATAGTGCTTTTCGCTCTGCCCTTCTACTGAATAATCTTCAAAAAGGGGACAAAAATCGGTCATTTCGGCCCAATCAAGGCCTTTGACGGATTTTTTCACGCTATTTGGCGAGATTTTCCCTGAAAGCAAAGCAGAAAAACTCTATATTTGCCTAACAACAAAAATAACTGTTTGTATCATGAAAAAACACTGTATCTATCTTTGCTCATTGCTGGCCGGTGCTCTGTGGCTGACAGCTGCCTGCTCGGCTCCGGCGGAGCTGAAGCCCATCTGCTCGGGTGAAATCTGGCCCGACGCGGATGGCACGCACATCAATGCCCACGGTGGCGGTGTGCTCTATCACGAGGGAACTTACTATTGGTATGGCGAACACAAGTCCGACTCCACCAGCAAGGCACTGGTGGGCGTGATGTGCTACTCGTCGAAAAATCTCACCGACTGGCAGAACGAGGGAGCGGTACTCCCCGTGGTGGAGAACGACACCACCCACGACATTGCCAAAGGGTGTGTCCTGGAACGTCCCAAAGTCATCTATAACAAGCAGACGCGCAAGTTTGTCATGTGGTTCCACCTGGAGTTGAGAGGCAAGGGCTACTCCGCTGCCCGCGCCGGCGTGGCGGTTGCCGATCAACCCACCGGCCCATTCCGCTTCTTGCGCTCCTCGCGTGTCAATGCCGGTCAGCTGCCTGCCGACTGGAGTGCCGAGCAGCGTGCTGCGCTGGACACCCTGAACGCCGACCACTATAAGAAGTGGTGGACTCCCGAGTGGCACGATGCCATCGACAAGGGCCTCTTGGTGAAGCGTGACCTGGAGGGCGGCCAGATGGCCCGCGATATGCAGCTCTTTGTCGACGACAACGGCAAAGCCTATCACATCTACTCGTCCGAAGAGAACCTCACGCTGCAGATTGCCGAACTCAACGACGACTATACCGCCCATACCGGCCGCTACGTCCGCGTGGCTCCTGCCGGACACAATGAGGCACCGGCCCTCTTCAAGAAGGACGGCGTGTATTGGATGATCACCTCCGGCTGCACGGGTTGGGCTCCCAACGAGGCGCGCATGTTCTCGGCTCCCTCCATCGAAGGCCCCTGGACCCAGCACCCCAATCCCTGTCGGGGACCCAAGCAGGAGATTACCTTCGGCGGACAGAGCACCTACGTCCTGCCCGTGGCAGGCAAGGAGAATGCCTTCATCTTCATGGCCGACATCTGGCGGCCGGAGCATCCCATCGATGCCCGCTACATCTGGCTCCCCATCGAGTTTGAAGAGGGTGTACCTGTCATCAACTGGCGCGATAGCTGGACGCTTGATTGGTTTGATAAATAGGTTTTAGGAGTTAAGAAGTGAAAGGAGTTATCACTCCGCTTCGCTCCGTTAGGAGTTAAGCCAATAGTCAGAGTATTGACTTTAACTCCTGAGGCCCGTCAGGGCCGATAACTCCTTAACTCCTCTAACTCCTTCCATCTAACAAAACATTCACCTTGTCATGAAACCCCTATTCTTTTCTCTCCTGTGTGCTCTTGCCTGGACACTCCAGGCGCAGCCCCCTGCCGGCAACGGCTATCCGTACACCCAAGTACCCTTCACGTCGGTCAAGATTGCGCCCGCCTCCTTCTGGGGCGACCGCATCCGTGCCGCACGCGAGGTGACCATCCCGCTGGCCTTCAGCAAGTGCGAGAGCGAGCACCGCTTCCGCAACTTCGAGATGGCTGCCTATACCTTGCAGCATCCCGACCATGAGGGACTGCAGACCCCCGAGTGGGATGTGAGCAAGTTCATGGGCTTCTCGTTCGACGATACCGATGTCTATAAGACCATCGAGGGAGCCAGCTATGTGCTGCAGACCTACCCCGACCGCCAGTTGCAATGCTACATCGACTCCGTACTCGACCTGCTGGCCGCTGCTCAGGAGGCCGACGGCTACCTCTACACCGCCCGCACCATCAATCCTGCCCATCCGCACAGCTGGTCCGGTCAGGAACGCTGGACCAAGGAGGAGGACCTGAGTCATGAGCTCTACAACCTAGGGCACATGGTGGATGCCGCCTGCGCCCACTACCAGGCCACCGGCACGCGCAAGTTCCTCGACATAGCCTGTCGCTATGCCGATTGTGTGGTGCGCGAGGTAGGTCCCGCCGAGGGACAGGCCTGCGTGGTGCCCGGTCACCAGATAGCCGAGATGGCTCTGGCCCGCCTCTACATCATCACCGGCGAGCAGAAGTACCTCGACGAGGCCAAGTTCCTGCTGGAGTATCGCGGCAAGACCGGCTGGAAGCGGGCCTACTCGCAGAGCCACCAGCCCGTGTGGGAACAGACCGAGGCCGTAGGCCACGCCGTGCGTGCCGGCTATATGTATGCCGGTATGGCCGATGTGGCCGCCCTCACCGGCGATACAGCCTACATCCATGCCATCGACCGGATTTATGAGAACACTGTCTCCAAGAAGTACTACCTGACCGGCGGCGTGGGAGCCACCCAGCGGGGCGAGGCGTTTGATGCCAACTACGTGCTGCCCAACCTGACGGCCTACAACGAGACTTGTGCGGCCATCTCCATGGTCTACCTCTTCCAGCGCATGTTCCTGTTGCATGGCGATGCCCGCTACATCGACTGCCTGGAGCGCACCTTGTACAATGGTGTCATCAGTGGCATGTCGGTGGACGGAGGCCGCTTCTTCTACCCCAATCCCCTCTCGGCCGACGGGGAATACTGCTTCAATGCCGACCACACGCGCACGCGCCAACCCTGGTTCGGCTGTGCCTGCTGCCCCTCCAACCTCTGCCGCTTCATCCCCTCCGTACCGGGCTACGTTTATGGTGTGCGGGGTGAGGAGCTCTATGTCAACCTCTTCCTGCCCAACAGCGCTTCGCTCTCGCTGGGAGGCAAGTCGGTCAAGCTGACCCAGACCACCCCATATCCCTGGGATGGCGACATCTCCATCCGCATCGACGAAAGCAAGGCCCGCCAGTGGACGATGAAGCTCCGCATCCCCGGCTGGGTGCGTGGCGAGGTAGTGCCCAGCGACCTCTATCGATATGCCGATGGTCGCAAGCTGGGTTATACCATCACGGTGAATGGACAGCCCGTGGAGGGCACCTTGGAAAAAGGTTATTTCACCCTCACCCGGTCCTGGCGCAAGGGCGACGAGGTGCGTGTCCACTTCGACATGGAGCCCCGTCTGGTGGTGGCACACGAGCAGGTGGCTGCCGATGCCGGTCTGGTGGCTGTGGAGCGTGGACCCCTGGTCTATTGTGCCGAGCAGGCCGACAATGCTTCGCTGGATGTATATTACACTTTCGTGGGCACGCCTTCCTTCACCGTCGGCGACTACGACATCCCCAACACCGAGGGCGATGGCCGTACCTTCCGCGTCAAGTCCATCGAGGTGAAGGGAGCCCAAGAAGCCACCGTCGGTGCTATGGGCCGTCTCTCCCTCCGCGATGTGAGCCTCCGTCTGATTCCCTATTATGCCTGGAACCATCGGGGTGTGGGCAAGATGGATGTCTGGTTTGCCCATGAGCTGAAGGGATTGAGACATTGAATCTGTTCCTTCTCTTTTCCGCAACTACTCTTCAACTATTCTTTAAGTATTCCCGTCTGTAAAGATATTTATTATTCTTCAGATAGCCCTCCGGAATACTTGCGGAATAGTTGCGGAATAGTTGCGGAATAGTTGAGGTGTACTTGATGTATCAGAAATCGGGGTTTCCTTCCTGATTTGCAAAAATCGAAGGTGCTGATTATCAGGAGGATTGGATTTTGCAAATGGGCCAATTTTGACCCGTTTTTTGGGGCTTTTCGGAGGTTGTATGTAAATAAACATTATTATTTTTTGTGGCTCAGTCCGAAAGTCCTGTTGCAACTCTCTTCGACTACCAATGACGATACCCGTAGGGGCGGACCTGTGTGTCCGCCCAGATACACCTGCTTGTGCATTTTGGGCGGACACTTAGGTCCGCCCCTACACGGCGCCATCATCGAGTGGTTTCACACAAAGTGTGATGGGGACTACCAATGACGAGTTGATTACTCCCACTATCGAACGAACTGCCATGCAAACAAAGAAAAGCCCCACCGCCTTCAGCAGGCAGTGGGGCACTGATTGTTTAACTAAATCTAAGGATGTATGAAATTAATAGCCGGGGTTCTGTTTCAGGTCGGCATCCTTGTTCAGCTGAATCTCCGTCAAGGGGATAGGCAGCAGGGTGTGGATGCTGGCGTTGAAGCCGGAGATCTTCTTGCTATCGGTGCCTTCGGGCCACTTGGTCACCATCATGTTCACGCGGTTGGCCAGCTCGCCGGTACGCATCAGCGTGAAGCGACGGTTCTCTTCACCTACCAATTCGCGGATACGCTCGTCGAGGATGAAGTCGATGTTGATGTCCGAAGCAGCTACCTTACCGGCATCGGGGCTAACCTGACGGAAATCCTTGAAGGCACGGTCGCGCAGTACGTTGATGTCGTCGGCAGCACCGAGGTGGTTGCCCTGACCGAAGGGGGGCGCGGCCCGCGCC
>CAMGAL010000181.1 GCA_946007445.1 uncultured Mediterranea sp. | reverse complement strand
GAGGAGCGTATGCGCCAGCTGGAGCTCCTGCGTATGCAGGATGTCCAGTGGGAGCAGAGCACCACCCACCAGCTTGCTGCCTCCGTGCCCGATGAGCTGGAAAAGATGGAGCTGCCTCCCCTCTCCGTCTTTCTGGATGCCGTCGTGGAGAATGCCACCGTCAAGCGGGCACAAGCCGCCGTCGATCAGGCTCAGAACAACTACAAGATAGAGAAGAACAACTGGCTCAACTATTTCCGCCTGAGCGGTATGTACTCCTATGGCCGATACAATGTCATCAGCAACGCCTCCGATGAGTTTACGCCCATGTACCAGACAGCCATGGCCAGTGCGCAGCACAACTTCAATGTAGGTGCCAACGTCACTGTCGGCATCGGTGATTTGGTCAATCGTCCCCGTAAGCTGAAAGATAAGCGTTACGAGATGGAGCAGTTGCAATATGCACGCGAAGAATTTATGGAAGAGCGCCGCCTGCGTATCTTGGAAGCCTATAGCACAGTCACCGAACAGTTGGCCACCATCAAGGCCAAGGCCGAAACAGCCGCTCTTTACAATGCCCAAATGAAGCTGGCGGAGAACAATTTCATCCAAGGGAAAATTACTTTTGGAGAACTGGGTATCGAACGAGGCCGTCGTACAGATGCAGTGACCAACTACGAAAGCAGTCGTGTCATGCTACACAACTCCATCATCCTGTTAGAAATGCTCACCAGCGTGAAAATTATCAAGGACAAGTAAACACACCCGTACGATGAACACGATGCTTTTTCTCACCCAGTTTCTTTACCGCATCCGCTACTGGCTGCTGTGGGGAACGCTTTTTGTCACCGGTGTGGTGGTCTATTTCACCCAGTTCCTGCCCTACAGCTACACGGTGACCAGCACCCTCTAAGCCGGTGTAACCACCGCTACCTCGCTGGATGGTTCGGGTGTGAATTTCAGCGTCGTCACAGCTACGTTCGACAACCTGATCAACATCGGTAAGTCGCGCAGCACGTTGGAGAAAGTGTCACTTCGTCTCTTGGCCAATGCCTACACCTATGGTGAGGAGTGGCAAGACAACACCTACATCCAGTCCAAGCATTACCGCCAACTGCTGCAGATGACTCCGCCCGAGGTCATGGCTTTGGTGGACCGCAAGGATGCGGAGAAGACCTTGGAGCATCTCACAGCCTACAGCCAAAAGGGTGGAGCGGGCAACTTCGTCTACTCCGTCTTCAACCGTCCCATCGCGTTCTATTCCGCACAGGCGCTTAATGGCATTACCATCAAGCGCATCGGCAGTAGTGATATCATCGAGATAGCATACACCTCGGCCGACCCCGGACTGACCCAGCAGGCCGTAGCCTTCGTCATAGAGGAACTGACCGAAGCCTACCGCATCCTCCGTTATAAGTCCACGACCGATGTAATTGCCTATTTTGAAGAGCAGGTCCGGAAGGCCAAGAAAGAGCTCAATGATTCGGAAGACGACTTGATGCAATACAACGTCCGCGAGCAGGTCATCAACTATGGCGAAGAGAGTAAGGCCTTGGCGAATGTCCGTTTTGAAGTGGAAGACCGCTACGAAGAGGTGGAGCGTGCCTACGAAAGTGCCGTTGCCCTGCGCCAGTTGTTGGACGACAAGATGGATGTGCGTGCCCAGATTATCCGCAACAACACCAACCTGCTGCAAGAGCTCAATCGGGTCAGCAGCCTGAATCAGAGCATCATGGAACAGGAGATATTTACCTCCGAAGGCTACCAGGCGCAGAGTGGCAAGATACAGCAAGACCGCGAAGCATTGAAGAAAGCCGAAGAGAACATCAGCCACATCTCCGACAATCTCAACGAGTTCAACTTCTCCAAAGAGGGTGTCGGCATCGAGAGCATGGTCGATGAATGGCTACAGGCTATGGTCAACGAGGCCAAGGCCAAAGCGGAGTTTGAAGTCTTGCAACGACGCATGGAAACTATCACCCAGCAATATGCCCACATGTCCCCCATCGGCACACAAGTCAGCCGTAAGGAGCGTGCTGTGGATATTGCCGAAGACAATTACCGCACCCAGCTGGATGGACTGGCCAAGTCACGTCTGCGCCTCAAGAATATCGAGATGAGCACCAGCGACCTGCGTCCCATCGCTCCTCCCACCTACCCCTTGACCGACAATGGTCGCAAGCGGAGTCTCTATGTGATTATTTCCATGCTCTCGTCCATCGTGCTGATTATCGGCTATTTCCTGCTGATCGAGATTGTCGACCGCACCCTGCGCGATGCCCACCGCTGCCTGCGCCTGACCGGCCTGCCGGTCATCGCCGCGTTCAACGGTACCAGCAACCTGAAGTTCCGTGGCTTCTTGAAGGTGTGCAACCGTCTGGCCGCCGCCTACAGTTGCCGTCGCTTCAACAAGTACCTCACGCCGGGTCAGCCCTCGGTCATCAACCTCTTCAGCTTCCATTCGCGCGAGGGCAAGTCCTTCTTGGCCAAGTTCTTCATCCAGTACTGGCAGCGCGAGGGACTGGTGGTGCGTCATGTCGTTCACGACGAGGATTTCGACCCCTCTGCCAAAGAGTATGTACAGGCCACGTCGCTCTCCGACTTCTGGATTCCCAATGAGGCCGAGCAGCGCCCCGACATCATCTTGGTGGAATATCCGGCCCTCACCCGGGCCACTCTGCCGTTGCAGGCCATGAAGTCGGCCAACATCAACCTGTTGGTGGCCAATGCCCGCCGCACCTGGCAAAGCAGCGACTCCACCACCTTGCAGCCCATCCGCGAAGCACTCCAAGAGGCTCCGCTGTGGGTATACCTCAACAATGCCGACCGCGATGTAGTGGAGTCCTTCACCGGCGACCTGCCTCCCAAGACTCCGCTCCACACCTTCCTCAACCGGTTTGCCCAGTTGGGCCTCACCTCCAAAGGGACGGCTGTCAAATAATCCCCCTGTTGCGTCATGGCCAGAATCAATACTCCCCGTTCGCATTCGCTGCCGCCCCTCATGTTCCTTCATGCACTGTTGGTATTGGGGTTGGTCGGACTGGCTTTTGCCATTCTGTCAGGCAACATCGTGTTGTTGGCGGCCATCGTAGCCGCGCCTTTGGGATTACTGATATTCGGTTACGGCATTCACAATCCCCGTTTTGCCTTTCTGCTCGTCGGTCTATATGCCTGCTCCTTTATGACCATCGGCCGCTATCTCTATATAGATAAGCTGAGTGTCGGTGTGGACGTGTTGCTACTCTATTGGACAGCTGCTATTTTGATCCACTACTACCTCTATCCCAGCAGCATCAACCTACGTCGAGCCATCAATCCACTGACCTTGAGTTACATGGTGTGGATGCTCTTCACTGCCATCGAGTTTCTCAATCCCGGTACCGGAGGCGAAGGTATGGAACGCGGACTGCGTACCACCATCACCAGCTACTTTGTCCTTTACAGTTGTACCTCCATCCTTACCGACAATCAAAAGACACTTCGGCAAGCATTAATTTTCGGAGCGATTCTGACAGCCATTGCTTTTATCAAACTGATGATACAGCGCTACTGGGGATTCGATGCCGCCGAGAAGTATTTCCTCTATGTGCAAGGAGGTGCCACGACCCATATCATCGGCTATGGCAACCGTTACTTTTCCATCTTCTCCGATTCGGCCAACTTCGGAGCCTTCATGGGAACGATGGCTACCATCTACTCCATAGCATATTTCGGTGCGCCCAGTCGTCGATGGTCCATCTTCTATATCGTAGTGGCCTTGATGGCGGTCACCGGTATTCTGCTTTCCGGCACCCGCAGTGCCATGGTTATCCCTGCTGCAGGCATGGCTCTTTATTGCCTGCTTTGCAAAAAGGTGCAACTATTCATCACCACTGCGTTCATTGGCTTGGCTGCATTCGTTTTCTTTGCTTTCACAGATATAGGAGATGACAACACTTTCATCCGAAGGGCCCGTACCGCTTTCCGTCCCTCCAAGGATGCCTCGTTCAATGTGCGCGTAGAGAACCGCAAGGAGATAGCCGCCTATCTGGCCGAGCATCCCATGGGAGCAGGTATCAATGCCTCCATCGCCAAGCTCTGGTTTGACGAGGCAACAGGCACCTATAACGAAGGCACTCTTCCACCCGACTCTCATTACGTCAACGTTTGGATTCAGAACGGCCAGATAGGCATTTTCCTCTACGTGGGGATGCACGCTTTCTGGATTCTGACGGGCAGTTTTTTCGTGTTATTCCGTGTACGCAACCGTGAACTGTGCATGCAGATGGCCGCTTTCACCTGCGGCATCTTCGGCCTTTTCGTGTCCGGATATGCCAACGATGCCATTACGCAGTACCCCAACAACATCATCACTGCCGTAGCCATAGCCTTCGTCATGAACGGCCCCTATATCGATCGCCAGCTGCGTGAGCAACGTGCAGCTACTTCCCTTCCGAACACACCTCAAGAAATATCCGCTATATGAACGAACTATTCAACATACTCAATCCCGACTGGTGGCTGGACGAGAACAACAGTGCCCTTCAGATTACCGATGCCGTACTCTTCCTGCTGCTGCTCATCCCCGTGGTCTATCTGCTGATTTTTGCCGTCTTCTCCATGGGACGGTACAAGAATCCCTATCCGCCTGCCGAGGTGCAGAACCGCTTTCTGGTACTCTTCACCGTACTGAGAACCGGCATGGAAGCCATCGAGGCCAGCACGGACTTCTTCGCCACCCAGCTCTATCCGCGCGAGAAGTACGACATCGCCGTGGCCGCCACCCAGATTCCCGAGGACGACCTCATCGAACTGCTGCAGATGCCCATCAACATCGTGGTGCCCGACAAGGAGTCGTGTACCAAGGTGTATGCCATCCAGCAGGTCATGGAGCGCTACTCGCCCAACGAGTACGACATGGTGCTGATACTCAACTCTGACAACCGCATAACCCCCACAGCCCTCGACTCGCTCAACAATGCCTACTACTCCGGCTGCGACTCCATCCAGGTGCATCGTGTC
>CAMGAL010000180.1 GCA_946007445.1 uncultured Mediterranea sp. | reverse complement strand
ATCTGGCCCGACTATCCCAGCAAGGAGGACTTCTTCTTCAACGAGGAGGAGTATTAGAAGAAAATAATTGAAAAAAAAGAAATTAGATCCCTGCCAATCAGAAATTGGCGGGGATTTAATTTGTTTGGACAATGGCTTCTGATGGTCTCCAATGTCGGATGAACCATATTTTCACACGGGCTCTCGTTTATATGGCTGTCGTTCAAGCCTTCTTCTTGCTACGTGCGGCGGCGCGTTTGGGCTTGGTCGTTCCCTTCTCGTCTTGCAGCTTCACCAGATCGAGGCAGGCCTGCAGGGTGAGGTCGCGAGGCTCGATGTCCTTGGGAATCTTGTAGTTCTTGCCGTTGTAGCTGATGTAGGGTCCGTAGCGGCCATCCAGAATCTCGAGGTCGGGGTTCTCGTCGAAGCGCTTGATGTGCTTCTTGGCCTCGGCTTCTTGCTTGGCTTGCAGGAGCTGAAGGGCCTCTTCGAGCGTGACCTCCATGGGGGCGAGTCCCTTGGGCAGCGATACGTAGGTGCCGTTGTAGTAGATATAGGGGCCGAAGCGGCCGGCACCTACGGTGACGGATTTCCCTTCGTGCTGGCCCAGGGTGCGGGGCAGCTTGAAGAGGTCGAGGGCCTCTTCGAGGGTGACAGTCTCGATGGACATACCCTTCTTGAGCTGGGCGAAACGGGGCTTCTCTTCGTCATCGGCCGAACCTATCTGGGCTACGGGGCCGAAGCGGCCTATCTTGACGGACACGGCTTTGCCGCTCGCAGGGTCGGTGCCCAGGATGCGCTCGCCGGCCTTGTGGGCGCTCTTGGTGGCAATGGTGTTCTCCACCGAGGGGTGGAAGTCGCGATAGAAGGCCTCGATGGCATCGGTCCACTGCTCCTTGCCTTCGGCTATCTCGTCGAACTGCTTCTCCACGCTGGCGGTGAAGTTGTAGTCGAGGATGGAGGGGAAGTACTCTATCAGGAAGTCGTTGACCACGATGCCGGTGTCGGTGGGCAGCAGCTTGGACTTCTCGGCATCGACAATCTCCGTGTTACGTGCTTCGCTCAGGGTGCCGTCGGTCAGCTCCAGCTGGTCGTAGCTGCGCTCCATGCCCTCCTTGTCGCCCTTCACGACATACTCGCGCTGCTGGATGGTGGAGATGGTGGGGGCGTAGGTGGAGGGGCGGCCAATGCCCAGCTCTTCGAGCTTGCGCACCAGGCTGGCCTCGGTGTAGCGCGGGGGGTGCTGGCTGAAGCGCTCGGTAGCGTTGATGTGGCGATAGGTCAAGGTCTGTCCCTTCTGCAGGGGAGGCAGGAGGCGTGACTCACTCTCGCCCTCGCTCTCGTCGTCGCGGCTCTCGCGATAGACGCGCAGGAATCCGTCGAACTTCACGACTTCGCCGGTGGCGGTAAAGCTCTCGCCGGTGTTGCCTACGAGGATGGTGACGGTGGTCTTCTCCAGCTCGGCATCGGCCATCTGCGAGGCGATGGTGCGCTTCCAGATGAGGTCGTAGAGGCGTCGCTCCTGTGGGTTGCCCTCTATCTTGCTGTGCTCCATGTAGGTGGGGCGGATGGCTTCGTGGGCTTCTTGGGCACCCTTGGTCTTGGTGGCAAACTGGCGGGAATGGAGATAGTCGGGACCCATCTGCTCGCTGATGACCTCCTTGCAGGCGCCGATGGCCAGGGCAGAGAGGTTCACCGAGTCGGTACGCATGTAGGTGATGCGTCCTGACTCATACAGGCGCTGGGCCACCATCATGGTCTGTGCCACGGTGAAGCCCAACTTGCGGGCGGCCTCCTGCTGCAGGGTGGAGGTGGTGAAGGGGGCGGCAGGGCTCTTCTTGAGGGGGCGGGTCACGATGTCGCCGATGGTGAACGAGGCCTGGCGGCAGCTCTCCAGAAAGCGGCGGGCCTCGTCTTTGGTCTTGAAGCGGCGTCCCAGTTCGGCTTTCAGCTCGACGGGCTTGCCATCGGCATCGGGCACCAAGAAGAGGGCTGTCACGCGGAAGGAGGCCTCGGAGTGGAAATGCTGGATTTCGCGCTCGCGCTCTACGATGAGCCGCACGGCTACCGACTGCACACGGCCGGCCGAGAGGGCGGGCTTGACCTTGCGCCACAGCACGGGCGAGAGTTCAAAACCTACGATGCGGTCGAGAATGCGGCGTGCCTGCTGGGCGTCGACCAGGTGGAGGTCGATGTCGCGCGGATTCTCGATGGCCCGGAGGATAGCCGTCTTGGTGATTTCGTGAAAGACGATGCGCTTAGTGTGTTCGGGGCTCAGACCCAGCACTTCGTAGAGGTGCCAGGCGATGGCTTCTCCTTCGCGGTCTTCATCGGATGCCAACCAGACGGTTTCGGCCTTGGCGGCTTCGGCCTTCAGCTCGTCCACCAGCTTCCGCTTGTCGGCGGGTATCTCATAGTCGGGCTTGAAGTGGTGCTGCACGTCAATGCTGAACTGCTTCTTCTTCAGGTCCCGAATGTGTCCATAACTGGAAAGCACTTTGTACTCTTTCCCTAAAAACTTCTCTATGGTTTTTGCTTTGGCCGGAGACTCGACTATCACAAGGTTTTTCTGCATGTTTGTTTTGAATTAGTAGAGGGATTGCCCATAAAATCGGGGGCAAAAGTAGGAAAAACATCTTTCACGCTTTACTAATAAGGAGAGTTTTTTTCGTGAAAAAGTCTTTTTTGTAGGATTCCTGTCGTTTTTTCCGCCTGAAGCGGGGGTTAATTCAGAAAGATTACATACATTTGTCGCTACTAACCAACTTTAAGCATCTGTATGGCAAACAAACTCTTCCGACAACAGGCAGCCGATGAATTCACCTCGCCTGAACAGGTCAACGACTATATCCGCGTCACAGGTCCTTCGCTGTATGTCTTCTTGATATCCATGATCGTATTTGTGGCAGCCATCATCGTGTGGGCGGGCTACGGCACGGTGGCCGAATCCATCAAGGTGAAGGGAGTGATCTTCCCCCACGAGGGGATAGAGGTGGTGAGCAGCCCTCATGAAGGGGTGGTGACCCAGCAGCTGGTGCGACGAGGCGATGTCGTGAAGCCGGGCGATGCCCGGTTCCGCTGCGGCAACCCCGGCGTGGCGGGTGTGGTGACGGCGCCGAAAGAGGGAGTGGTGCTGGCCTCGAAAAACGAGCGCGAGAGCTTCCGACCCTTCGAGGCTTGTGTCTACCTGCTGCCCGAGAAGGCCACCTTGCATGGCCGGGAACTGATATCGTATGTCTCCTTTGCCGACCTGCGCAAGCTCAAGGAGGGGATGGAGGTGCAGGTGTCGCCTGCCGATATGCCCCGCGAGGAGTTTGGCTACATGCTAGGACGCATCGTGAGCATCGACCGCTACCCCAGCACGCGGACCGAGGCAGCCTTGCGCTTCAAGATGGAGGAGATGGCCGTACTGGTCTTTCCCGAGCAGGCCGGCTACGAGGTGCGCATCGTGCTGAATGAAGACCCCGAGCATCCGGGCCAGATCAAGTGGAGCCAAGCCGGACGCGGAGAGGTGGACATCCGCATGGGGACGCTCTGTGAGTTGCAGATTGTGACCCAACGCCGCCCTGTGCTGGAGATGCTCTTCAAGACAAAACAGAAAAAACAGTAAACAAACGACCGATTGATTATCAGCTATGTTTGGAGTCAAGAAAGTACCCGTAATCATGCAGATGGAGATGGTGGAGTGTGGAGCCGCCTCGCTGGGCATGATACTCGCCTATTATGGCCGATGGCTACCCTTGGAGCAGCTGCGCAAGGACTGTGGCGTGTCGCGCGACGGCTGCAGTGCCCGCCAGCTCATCGAAGTGGCTCGCAGCTACGGACTCGATGCCCAGGGCTATAAGGCCGAGATAGAGGATTTGCCTGATCTGGCCCCTGCCATCATCCACTGGAATTTCGACCACTTCGTGGTGTTCGACGGGATGCGTGGCGACAAGGTCTATCTCAACGACCCTGCCCGCGGGCGCGTCAAGGTGAGCCGGGAGGAGCTGAACAAGTCCTTTACAGGCATCACCCTGGGCTTCACGCCCGGACCCGAATTCCGCCGCGGAGGCAGTCGTCCCTCCATCATAGGCTTCATCCGTCGCCGCGTGCTGTTTGTGGGGTTTTGGTCGTGCTTCGTATTTCTCTGGGTTGGCTGTAGTTCGTAGAGCATAGGCTTCATCCGTCGCCGCCTGCGCGGCACGGGAGCCGCCTTCTTCTTCACCCTGGTCATGGGTATCCTCACGGCCTTCATCGGACTGGTGACCCCTCTGTTCTCGCAGATATTCATGGACAATATCCTTTCGGGGCACAACCCCGACTGGTTCGTCCCCTTCGTGAGCGCCATGCTCATCATGTTGGTGTTCAACTTCCTGCTGCTCACCCTGCGAGGCATCTACCAGCTGCGCTTCACCGGTGCCATGGCCATTGAGGCCAATGCCGAGTTCTTCTGGCATGTGCTGCGTCTGCCGGTCGACTTCTTCTCTCAGCGCTATGTGGGCGACCTCATCTTCCGCCAGCGCTCCAATCAAGGCATCGCCTCCACCCTGGTCACCCAGATAGGCCCTTTGGCCATCCACATCGTGCTGCTGGTGCTTTACCTGTTCCTGATGCTGAGCTACAGCACATTGCTGACCTGCGTAGGAGTGGGCGTCGTGGTGACCAACATGTTCACCGCCCGCTACATTGCCAACCGCCGCGTGGATATGGGCCGTGCCATCGAGCGCGACCAAGGCAAATTCTACGGTGTGACAATGTCGTGCCTGGAAAACATGGAGACCATCAAGGCAGC
The DNA here is from genome assembly GCA_946007445.1 of uncultured Mediterranea sp. Classification (GTDB taxonomy): domain Bacteria; phylum Bacteroidota; class Bacteroidia; order Bacteroidales; family Bacteroidaceae; genus Bacteroides. The sequence continues at coordinate 241 of CAMGAL010000180.1, read as the reverse complement.
CGGAGCCGAAAACGGCTTCTTTGAGCACTGGGCGGGTTACTACACCTGTATGCACAACTCGTCCGTCAAGATGAACCGCTCTTCGGCTTACCTCAACATCATGCCCTCCATCCTCTCGGGCCTGGCCAACAACCTGGTGCTCATCCTGGGCATCTATCTCATCCTGGGCAGTGAGTTCACCATCGGTATGCTGCTGGCGTTCCAGGGCCTGATGGGCAACTTCCGGACACCGGTGGCCCGG